>CAMURM010000294.1 GCA_947097535.1 uncultured Selenomonas sp. | reverse complement strand
CGGTGCTGCCTTGGCGAGACCTTCGATCATCTCGCGCTCGACATCTTCCACCTTGTTGATGAGTTTTTTCATAGATATGCCGCCTTTCCTATGAATCTATCCGTGCTTTTGTTGTACCTTGGAAAAAGGGAATGCGTGAGAAGGATTGCTTTCAGAATACGCTGCGATCGAGCGCTTCAAAGCCTTCAAGCAAAGTCTTTACCTTTTCTGCAAGGACGAGGACGCCGCCCTTTTCACGGCTCTCGATGTTGAGAGGCATATTCGGATCGTGCAGCGACATGCGCAGGAGCGCCCAGCCGTGCGGGAAGACGAGACGGACGCCCTCATAGGAGGGCTCTGCTACCTTGATACCATTCTCCTTCGCACGCTCTGAGAAAGCGTTGAGCACTTCACTCGCATAGGCTTTGGTATCTTCGACGCCCTGGATCTTCAGGCGGTACTCGCGGCTCTCCAAGGGATGCGCGAGCTTCTCGATGAGCGAATGGAGCGTGCGCCCTTCCCGCTTCGCCTTGGCTGCGGCGATGAGGAGCTTCACGGCGAGGTAGGCGCCGTCGTCCAGGTAGTAGTTCTCCGAGAGGGCGCCGTGACCCGAGGTCTCGATGGCGAGTGGTGATACCGTTCCTTCCTCGTTCAGGCGGATGCATTCGTTGATGACGTTCTTGTAGCCGCGCTTGAAGCGGTGGTGGTGAAGGTGCAGCTCGCCTTCCAAAAAGTCGGTCAGCTCGTCGGAGGTGATCGAGTCCGTGATGATCGTCGACTTCGGATAGTCGGGCGCGAGTATGGCTGCCATCATGGCGATGAGCGCGTTGCGGTTGATCTCCTCGCCCGTGGGCAGGACGGCGCTCATGCGGTCGACATCGGTATCAAAGATCAGGCCGAGGTCGGCATGATTTTCCAAAACGGCTTCCTTGATGGCTGCCATCGCCTGCTTATTCTCAGGATTCGGAATATGGTTCGGAAACATGCCGTCGGGATCGAGGTAGCGGCTGCCCGTGGTGTCGGCGCCGAGCGGTGCGAGCACCTTCGAGGCGAAGAAGCCGCCGCTGCCGTTGCCGGCGTCGACGGCGATGCGCATGCCCGAGAGCGGCTTTGCCTCGGGTGAGGCAGAAAGACCTTCGCGGATCTTTTTCTGCAAATGGGACGCGTAGAGCGAGATGAGGTCGAAGGCTGTTGCCTCTTTTTCGCCTTTTTCGAGCACGGGAGTTTTCGCGGCATAGGAAAGAACCGTCTTGATGTCGCTCGCTTCCAGACCGCCCTTTTCGGTGAAGAACTTCATGCCGTTGCGGTTGTAGGGCAGGTGGCTCGCCGTGATCATGACGGCGCCGTCCGCCTTCGTCTCGTCGAAGAGGATGGACATGAACATCGCGGGCGTCGAGGCAAGACCGCAGTCGAGCGCCTCTGCGCCGCGCGCGAGCAGGGCGGCGAGTATGGCGCTTTTTAGGCTCTCGGCAGAAATGCGTGAGTCATGCCCGACGGCGATTTTCAGCTCGTGCGCCTTCTTGCCGCTCTTTTCCTCCAGGAAGTGCAGGAAACCGGCGGCAATGCGGTTCGCCGCTTCTTCCGTGAGATTGACAGGCTCATCGGCTACGCCGGCGATAGCCACGCCGCGCACATCGCTGCCGTTTTGCAATTTCATCAGTTGTTTTTCCGCGATCATTGCAATCCCCCCATAGCGATTTTTTGTTTGTTATATTATACCATATTTCATTTATTCCCGCTTACATTTCTTCTTGCTCGCCGAAGAACTCCTGCTCTGCGGCTATGCACAGGGCATGATAGATGGGAAGATGGAGCTCCTGTATGCGGTACGTTTCCTTATCGGGGACGGCGAGCAGGATGTCGGTCAAGGCGCGCAGCTTGCCGCCGCCCATGCCGGTCAGGGAGATGACGGGGATGCCAAAAGCGCGCGCGACCTGCGCGGCGTAGAGGACGTTCTGCGAATTGCCCGACGTGCTGATGGCGATGAGGACGTCGCCGTCTCTTCCGAGCCCGAAGACCTGCTGAGCGAAGACGAGATCGGGCGCCTGATCGTTGGCAAACGCCGTGCCGAGGGCGATCTGGTTGACGAGGGAAATCGCGGGCAGCGCCTCCTGCAGATTCTCGATGAGGTACTTTGCGTCCTCGGGGCAGGCGTCGCGGAACTTCTGCTGCTTATCCTCGCCCAGGCGGCGCGGCAGCAGGAAGCCTTTCATGAGCTCGCCCGTGATGTGCTCGGCGTCGGCTGCACTGCCGCCGTTGCCGCAGATAAGGAGCTTGCCGCCCTTCCTGTAGCAGTCGACGATCGTCTCTACAGCTGCTTTCAGCGGCTCCTCCATGGCGCTGAGCACGGGATAGCGCTCGATCAAGTGGTCGATAACGGCGAGTGTCTTTTCCTTTGCCATAGGTACCTCTCTTCCTTAACTCCTTTTCTTATGGAAATGTTTCCAACCGATGCGCGCGAGGAAAACGACGGCAGCGAGGAGAAGGATCCGCCACGCCGCTTTGAAAATATTATCAAAGACGCTTTCCTTTGCTTCCGGCGCTGCATCTTTGTCGTCACTTCTGGCGGCTTCCTGGTAGCGCTTCGTCGGTGTAGGGCAGGAAGCCGCCTCTGCGACGGAGACGGCGGAAATACATGCCGCGTTTGCCCCTATATCAAAGATAGGAGCCATGCCTCCGGCAAAAGCTCCTATCATGAAGGCAACGATGATCTTCTTTCTTACAGGCATAAAATACATAGCACTCTCTTCTTTCCTTATGGAAACACTGAATTTATCCGTGTTTCCTTACGATAGGAAAAGCTGCAGAAGGCAGACGACGAACAGACCTCAAGTGCGCTGCTTTTCCCGGTCGAGCACCTTTTGCAGGCTGCGAACCAGGTGGAGATGCGTCTCGTAGTCGAGATCGTTCGCATCGTAGAGCATGCGCTTCTTGAGGGCGTCGATCTGCT
>CAMURM010000293.1 GCA_947097535.1 uncultured Selenomonas sp. | reverse complement strand
TCCAGGAGCCACTTGGGCTGCAAGGTGTAAATGGCGGCGCCGAAAGCGGAGGCGATGCCCCAGAAGAGGGCGATGGGCGGGATGGCGAGCGTTTCGAGGCTGCCGCGCGTCACGATGAGGAACGTGCCGACGAAGGCGAGCAGCACGCAGCAGCTCTCGCGCAGAGACGGCAGCGTGCGGCTCTTCACGGCGACCCAGAGGACGACGATGATCGGCATGAGAAACTGCAGCACGCTCGCTGCCGCCGCGTTGCCATGACGGATGGAGGAAAAGTAGGTGTACTGCACGCCGAGCATGCCGAAGACGCTGAAGAAGAGCAGGCGCTTTGCCGCCGGACGGTTCTGCCAGATGGAAAATATGCTTTCGCGGCTCTTTACCGTGTCGAGCAGCAGGAGCAGCAGCCCTGCGAGCACCATGCGCATCATGACGAGCCATTCGGTGGAAAAGCCCTTCTGCTGCAGCAGGAATTGGCCGGCGACGCCCGAGCCGCCCCAGAAGAGGGCGCCGAGCGTCACGAGCACGAGTCCTTTCGTATGCGACGTCATAAGAATCTCCCCAAATTTCTTTAACCTCCTGCCACTATACCATTTTTCGCGCAGGAGGGAAAGGCGCCGCTCTGAAAAATTCCGGAAAATTCCGAAGCGTCGCTGGAAATATTGAGTGAATTCGATGAAACAATATGATATAATAGGGAAGAAATATCGGATGCGGGGCAAGATGAAGCATCCAAACAATCTTGTTGGTTCCGCAAGAAAGGGAGGATTTGCATGAAACTTGTAATCACGGAGCCGTTGGGAATCTCGGAGGCGCAGGCGGAGGCACTGAAGAAGGAGTATCTGCCCGCTGACCTGGAGATGGTCTACTGCAACACACCGCCGAAGGACGATGCGGAGAAGGCTGCCCGCGCGCAGGGCGCAGAGCTCGTCATGCTCGCGAACATGCCGTTCAAGGAGAACGTCCTCAAGGAGCTCAAGGACGTCAAGCTGCTGAGCGTCGCCTTCACGGGCGTCGACCATGTGGGCATGGACTATTGCAAGGAGCACGGCATCGTCGTCTCGAACTGCTCGGGCTATGCAAACGAGGCGGTCAGCGAGCTCGCCATCGGTCTGACGCTTGCCCTCTATCGCAGGATGATTGCTTCGGACAAGGCGGTGCGCGAGGGCAAGACGCGCGCGGGTCTGCTGGGCATCGAGCTTTCGGGCAAGACGTTCGGTGTCATCGGCGCCGGCGCCATCGGCAAGCGCACGAGCGCGCTCGCCAATGCATTCGGCTGTGAAGTCGTCTTCTACAATCGCGGCAAAACGGAGATCGAGGGCGCGAAATTCGTGGAACTCGATGAGCTTTTGGCGGTTTCAGATGTCATCTCGCTGCATGTGCCGCTGACGGCGGAGACGAAGGGCTTGATCGGCGCGAAGGAAATCGCTAAGATGAAGAAGACGGCGCTCCTCATCAACGCGGCGCGCGGCCCTGTCGTCGACAGCAAGGCGCTGGCGGACGCGCTCAAGGAAGGCCGCATCGCGGGCGCAGGCATCGACGTCTTCGAGGGCGAGCCGCCGATCGCGAGCGATCATCCGCTGCTCAACGCGCCGAACGTCATCCTCGCGCCGCATATCGGCTTTGCGACGCAGGAAGCGATGGAAAAGCGCGCGGTCATCGCCTTCAAGAATGTGCAGGCGTACCTCGCAGGCAAGCCGCAGAACGTGATGTGAGTGCAGGCGGCGTCGCAGTATGAAGTGTGCAGAAGCTATGGCTCTTTTGCCATAGCTTCTGTTTTTGAAATGGGGTGAGGCATTGAAGTACGGGCCGTTCATGGCGGCGCTCCGCAAGGAGCCGCTAAAGCACGTCTACCTGCTCGCGGGCGAGGAGCACTACTATATCGAGAAGGCGAAGGCGGCGATTTTAGAGCACCTTTTCCCGGCGGGCGAGGGGCTGCGCGACGGACTCGAAGAAGCTCCTGCCGCGATGGACGCCGACGCGCTCTGCGGCCTTTTGGAAACGGTGCCGTTCTTCGTGCCGAAGCATGTCGTGCTCGTGCAGGACAGCCCGCTTTTTTGCGAAAAAAAACGGGCTGTGGGAGGCGAGGCAGCGGACGCGGCAAAAGAGAAGGCGAAGAAGGGCGGCACCGACAAGAAGGAAGAGCGCCTGCTGCACCTGCTCGCCGATCTGCCCGAGTACGCCTATGCGATCTTCGTGTGCGCGGGCAAGGCGGACAAGCGGCGCAAGGCGTACAAGGCGGTCGAGAAGGCGGGCGCCGTGCTCGACGCCGACGCCGTGCGCCCGTGGGAGATCGGCGACTGGCTCGCGGGCAAGCTCGCCGAGATGCACAAGGAGTTCGACCGCGAGGCGCACGCGTACTTCATGGGTGCTGTCGGCATGATGCACGAGGTCTCGCTCTCGTATCTCGACAAGGAGTTTGAAAAGCTCGCGCTCTACACCGACGAGAAGCGCATCGGCAGGCGGGAGCTTGCCGAGGTGTTTTCGGGGCTGCCAGAGGTATCGTCGTTTGCGATGATGGATGCCGTGAGCGAAAAGGATGTCAAAAAGGCGCTGACGCTGCTGCGCCGCCAGCTGGCGGACGGCGTCTATGCGCCCGTGCTGCTCGCCCTCATGGTGCGCCATGTGCGCCAACTTTGGCAGGCGAAGCTGCTCCTCGCACAAGGCGTGCGCGGCAAGGCGCTCGGTCCCGCCATGCAGCTCAATCCCTTCATCGCCGAAAAGCTGGGGCGCGCGAGTACGAAGTTCTCCGAGCCCGTCCTGAAGCAGGCGCTGCTCGCCCTCATCGACGCCGACTATCTGCTCAAGACAGGGGGCGGCGGTGCGGAGCTGCTGGAAAATGTCGTAATCCTGCTCTGCGAGTGAAAGCCCGAAGGGCGCAGAGCGATTGGCCAGGCTTCTGTAAGGGCGGCGCACAATGTCCACGAAGTGGACGTTTGTGCGTGTAG
>CAMURM010000292.1 GCA_947097535.1 uncultured Selenomonas sp. | reverse complement strand
AACCCTCGACCTCTCGGATGCGAACCGAACGCTCTCCCAGCTGAGCTACGTCCCCGTGTCGTACTTCGATAGTATACTGCATATCACAGGGAAATGCAAGTGGTAAAACGCAATTTTCCCAATAGACCCAGGTGAATAGGTAATTTATTTTCCTTTTAGGCAGGAAAATAGCATTGGGGCTAGAATAAGTTTAGAGCAGAAGAACTATGGTTTATGTAAGGACGCACGTACGTTTTACTGCTGCTTTACAAGAAAGGGTGTGGGAACATGCACTTGACGAGAAAATGTCTGATTTTTCTCCTCGCTGTCCTGGGGTGTCTCTGCCTTGCGGGCTGCGGCTCTTCGGGGCTCGGGGGCTCGGGCAAGGTGATCTATGCGAATCACAACGACGACGACGCCTTTGCCATGCAGCTCAAAAATACATTTGCCGAAAAGGCGAAGGCGGCGGGACTCGACGTGGAGTTCCTCGACGCGAAGGGCGACAGCAACCTGCAGATCGACCAGCTGAACGAGGCGATCGCGAACAAGGCATCTGCCATCGTACTCCTGGCGATGGACGGCACGAGCATCGTGCCGACGATCGAAAAGGCGCGCGAGGCGGGCATTCCCGTCGTCATCATGAACCGCGACGTCAACGATCCGAAGGTCATCGGCTCGCTCTCCGATGACCGCGAGGCGGGCAGGATGCAGGGCGAGTTCATGGCGAAGAACCTGCCGCCGAACGCCAAGGTCGTCTACCTCATGGGCGAAAGCTCCCTGAGTGTCGCCGTCAAGCGCTGGGAAGGCTTCAAAGAGGCTTGCCTCGACAAGCGCCGCGACGTAGAGCTTCTCGCTGCCGTCGACGGCAGCTGGAGCAAGGCGGAGGGCATGAAGGCCATGACGCTCTGGCTGAGCTTCTTCCCCGAGATCAACGGCGTCGTTGCCGCGAACGATGAGATGGCTCTGGGCGCGATCCAGGCGCTCAAGGCGGCGAACCGTCTCAACGGCTGCCTCGTGACGGGCGTCGATGCGACACCGGCGGGACTCGCTGCCGTACAGGCGGGCGAGCTCTCGCAGACGGTCAAGCAGGATGCAGAGGAACAAGCGGCAGGCGCGGTCACGCTCGTCGAAGGCTTTTTGAGCGGCAAGGCGCCGACGGAGAGCCTCGATATCCCGTTCACCTCCATCACGCAGGCAAACGTCGCGCAGTTTGTGAAGTAAGGGGGCAGGAAAATGGGAAATTTTACAATGGGCAGTGAAATCCTGAAGGATTACAGCGTCAAGACGAAGGTCGCAATCCTTTCCGTCTTCCTCCTCTTGACAGTGCTCCTCGTCGCCGCCGTCGGCATCTATTCGGGCCACGCGGCGAAGCAGGCGCTCGACGACATGTACCATCACAATCTGATGACGACGCAGTATCTGAACGACGCAAACAACCGCCTGCGCAGCATCAACGTCAACGTCTCCTACATCGTGCAGCAGAACTTCACGCAGGAGAACCGCCAGATCCTCCTCGATGACATCGCGGGCAATCTCGCGGGCATTCGCCACGACGTCGACGAGCTCAAGAACATGGGCCTCAGCAAGCGCGCGATGGCGGCTCTTGACGAACTTGACAACGATCTCGATGCAGCGGACGCTGCCGTCAAGGCGGTCGGCTCCATGGGCACGGCGCCCGAAGACAAGGCGGCGGCGTACAATGAGCTCTCGTCCCTGACGGCGATCGCCGCCAACATGCAGGTACTGACGCCGGACAACGTCTTCCAGGGCAAGCAGCTCTTCGAGGCGAACAACATCCAGTACGCGCGCACGCTGAAGATTTTCGCCGCGATCATCCTCATCAGCCTGATTCTCGGCATCCTCATGTCGAGCATCATCGCCGACAACATCTCAGCGCCCTTGAACACGTCGATCGAGCACCTCAATGCCGTCGCGACGGGCGACCTGAACCGCGAGATTCCCGCCTCACTCTCGAACCGCGCCGACGAGATCGGCGTCGTCGTCAAGGCGCTGATGAAGATGCAGACCTTCATGAAGCAGGTGCACGAGGAAGCCGAAAAGACGGACGCTGCCGTCGGCGAGCTCGAAGCGCTGATCAACGCCATGAACAACGAGACGCAGGACATGTCCGCCGTCACGGAGGAAATGTCGGCGGGCATGGAGGAGACGGCAGCCTCGACCGCAAGCATGCAGCAGGTCAGCGGTCACCTCAGCGAAGAGATCCGGGGCACCGTCGAAGAGATGAAGAAAAGCGAGCAGTACACGCGCGAAATCGCCGTGCGCGCAACCGAGCTCAAGGCGAAGATGGAGCAAGCGCAGGCAGCTTCCCAGCGCGTCTACGGCTCGACGAAGGTCTCCATGGAAAACGCCATCGAATCCGCCAAGGTCGTGCAGGAAATCGAGCAGCTCACGCAGGCGATCACGGACATCGCCGAGCAGACGAACCTCCTCGCGCTCAACGCGAGCATAGAGGCGGCGCGCGCCGGTGAGCAGGGACGCGGCTTCGCCGTCGTCGCCGGCGAGGTCGGCAAGCTCGCCGAGCAGTCGCAGGCAACGGCGGAAAGGATCAAGAGCCTCACGAGCCAGGTCACGGGCGCGATGGAAGCGCTTTCGAAGGGCGCCTTCGACCTACTGCACTTCATCGACGACGACATCCGCAAGGACTACGCACAGATGGACGAAACTGCCGTGCAGTACAAGGAGGACGCCGACTTCTTCCACAAGACGGCACAGAGCAGCACGAAAAGCTCCGAGGAACTTCTGGACTCCGTGCGCAACATGAACCAGTCGATGGAAGAGATCGGCCGCGCGACGCACGAAAGCGCCGACGGCAACACGCGCATCGCCGAAAACATCGTCGGCATGGCAGAAAAATACGCCGACATCCTCGACAAGGTGCAAGGCTTCAAGGAGGGCACCGAGCGCCTCAAGAACCTCGTCGCCGCCTTCTCCAAATAAGGCTTTTCC
>CAMURM010000291.1 GCA_947097535.1 uncultured Selenomonas sp. | reverse complement strand
CCAGCCGGCCTCGCGACGCCGCTCGGCGCGGGCGGCCAGCCGCTGTCCGCGGGCGAGCGCCGCCGCCTCGGACTCGCACGCGCCTTCTTCCAGGCGCGCCCCCTTGTGATCCTCGATGAAATCACAGCGGGACTCGACGAAGAGACGGAAGCCGCGGTTCTCGCCGCGCTCGACGCTTTTTCCGCGCGCCGCACCTTGATCCTCGCTTCGCATCGCCCTGCGCTTATCGCCTGGGCGGATCACGTCATAGACCTCGGAGGTGATGCCCGATGACACAGATCCTGCGCCTCATGCGCCTCGCTTCACCGCAGAAAGGCCTGCCCGCACTCCTCGCGGCATTTCTCGCCGCCGCGTCGGGCATCGCGCTCATCGGCGCCGCCGCCTGGATCATCGCGAGCGCCGCGCTCGCGCCGCCCTTATCGGCGCTGACGCTCGGCATCACCTGCGTGCGCGCCTGCGGCGTGGCGCGTGCCGTCTTCCGTTACCTCGAACGCCTGCTCTCGCACCGCCTCGCCTTCGCCTGTTACGAAGAGCTGCAGCTCGCGACCTATCGTCAATCGGTGGCGAAGCTGCCGCTAAGAGAAGGCGCCATGCGCGAGGGTGAGTTCCTGCACGACCTCCTGACGGGCTGCGAAACTTTGCGCGACTTCTACCTGCGCACCGTGCCGCCGCCTCTTCTCGCGGGGCTCATCGCCCTTCTCACGGCCGCAGCGCTCCTGCCTTTGAGCGCGCTCGGCGCATTTTTCGTCCTGCTTCTCTACCTCCTGCACCTCGCCCTGCCGCACCTCGTACTCAGGGAAAAGAGCCTTCGCGCCGAAAGCGCCGCCTACCGCAGCACGCTCCTCGACCTCGTCGACGGGCGCACGGAGCTTCATCTCGCGGGCGCGATTTCCCATGCACACGCCATGCTTGACGAAGCCGCACTAGTCTTTCAGGAAAAGCAGGCGAAGAAGCGTCACCGGCGAGAAATCCTCTTCACACTGCTCGACGTCCTGCGCGTAGGCCTCTGGGTCACACTGATGGCGCTCCTCGTGCCCGAGGTACAAGCGGGCGCCATCAGCGGCATCGAATACGCCGTCTGGGCGCTCGTCTTAGAAGCCGCCCTCGCCGAATACCGCGGCCTGCCCGCCGCCACACTCGGTGCTGCCGCCGCCAAACAAGCGGCAGTGAGCATCCTGCCCGAAGAACGTATCGCCGCGCACGAAAAAGGGCTTCCGGCAGAAGAAGAACCTGCGCCCGCCGCCGGTGCCGCTCCCCTCCTCGAAGCAAGAAACATCAGCTTCGCCTATCAGCAGGGGTTGCCCATCCTCGAAAACCTGTCGTTCTGCATAAAGCGCGGCGAGCACACGGCGATCATCGGCGAGAGCGGCGCGGGCAAGACGACGCTCGCGAGTCTTCTCCTGCGCCTCTGGGATGTCGACAGCGGCACACTCCTCTACGACGGCACAGCGCATACGCGGCTGACGGCGGATGCGGCGCGCGCGCACTTCGGCGCCGCGCTGCAGGGCAGCTGCCTCTTCAGCACATCGGTGCGCGACAACTTCGAGCGCCTGCATGAAGGCATCACAGAAGATGCCATATGGCAGGCACTCGAAACGGCGCAGCTCGCCGACGTCGTGCGCTCCCTGCCGCAAGGACTCGACGAGCCGCTCGGTGAAAACGCCTCACGCCTCTCGGGCGGCCAAAGGAGTCGCCTCCTGACAGCTCTCGCCCTCGCCCGGGAAGCTCCCCTGCTGCTGCTCGACGAGCCGACTGCCGGCCTCGACGCCGCGCGCGGCACAAAACTCATCGCCGCCGTGCTCGAAGCCCTCGACAAAAAAGGCGGCACACTCATCGTCATCACCCACGACCTGCCTCTCCTCAGCCGCATGAAACAGGTGATTTCGCTCTGAAGAGTACGGCTAATCAACTTGCACACCAACGAGAGTATGCTATACTAAGGGTGGCAAACGTGGCTAACGTCAAGGCGCACGAAATCCCCCCAAGCTGCCATCTTGGGGGGATTTCTAGTCTCATTGTGCAGAAAGCCCATCGTGTCCACTGTATAAATACACAAAGCCAGAAAAAACTTGCATATTTTCTGGCTTTATACTATACTGTCAAAGTACTTTACAATTATTAAAGGAGGAATTTCTTTGTTCAGTTCCATCGGCAGAAAGTATCAGGAAACTGCCCTGATCAAGCTCATCGCTATCGGCCTTGTGCTCGGCATCATCGTCGCCGTTGCCTTGCCGCAGGTCGTGCCTGCGATCTCCATTCTCGGTGACCTCTTCGTCAAAGCGCTCAAAGGCGTAGCGCCTGTGCTCGTCTTCGTTCTCGTCATGAACGCCATGGCGCAAAAAAACGCCGACGCGAGCGCTTCCATGCGCCCGATCGTGCGTCTCTACATCATCAGCACCTTCCTCGCGTCGCTGGTCGCCGTGAGCTACTCCTTCCTCTTCCCGACGACGCTCCACCTCGCCGTCGCTTCCTCTGAAGTGTCGCCGCCGAGCGGCATCGTCGAGGTGCTGCACAACCTCATCTTGAGTGTCGTCGACAATCCGCTGCACGCCATCGTGACGGCGAACTACATCGGCATCCTCGCCTGGGCAGTGCTCGCAGGCGTCGCGTTGCATTCGGCAAGCGACTCGACGAAGGAAACGATCGCCGATCTCGCCAAAGCCGTGACCAAGATCGTGCAATGGGTCATCCGCTTCGCTCCCTTCGGCATCTTCGGACTCGTCGCCACTGCCATCGGTGAGAGCGGTCTCGAAGCGCTCATCGGCTACGCACAGCTCCTCGCCGTCCTCTTGGCGGCGTTCTTCTCCGTCGCGCTCATCATGAACCCAATCATCGTCTTCCTGCACATCCGCCGCAACCCCTTCCCGCTCGTCTGGACGACGCTCCGGGAAAGCGGCATCTACGCCTTCTTCACGCGCAGCTCGGCGGCGAACATCCCCGTGAACC
>CAMURM010000290.1 GCA_947097535.1 uncultured Selenomonas sp. | reverse complement strand
TTTCTCACCTCCCCTCCACAAATCGACGAACCTCTCCCGCTGCACTGAAACTTAAAAGAGTGCAGTCAACTAGGATAAACTTCCTTTCTAAAAGTAATACAAGCATCACCACTTCGCTCATACTAAGAAAATTCCCGCCAAAAGTCAAGAGGCAATCTCAAAACCTTTCCGTTTTAATCTAGCGCGAAAACCCAAGAGCTCAAGCCGAAGGCGCAGACCGATTGGCGAACTTTCCTCAACCGAAAATGACCTGATGCACGCCAATCTCCTCGATCAGCCCCGCCTCATCCACCGTGAAACTCACGTTTCTCGCCTCATCGAACCAATATACATGCTTCGAACCGCTCACCTCGCCCCTGCCGTACATCGCTTCGACCTCCTCGAAGGCGTCTCCGACGCGAAAGCCCGACGGTGTACGAAAATCCGTACTCCTGCATTCGATGAAAACGACGGGCGCCTCGCCCGGCGGACGCCGGTCACGCTTCTGCATCTCGCCGCAGAACGTGACGCCAGGGTACTTGTAATATACGAGACGGAAGAATTCGATTGCTTTTTCCTCCTCGTCGAAGCCGCTGCCCAAAAAATCCTCGGCATATTGAAGCGGCATTCCGACGCCAAACTCGATCACGCCCGCCCCGTCCCCGCCTACGGCGTCACAGAGCAGCCCCCATTCGGAATCAGGCATCGTATGCGCGCTTGCCGTACCGCCGCCGAAGACGAGAGCGACGAGCAGCAACGTAGCGCAGAAAACGGTCTGGAACAGATGTTTCATTTTTCAAAACCTCCTTGATGATGCCATCGCCAGAAACGGTGTCAAAAGCAGCTCCTGCCGCGCTGCTTCACGGCTGAACAATATGAAGTTTATACATCGCCCGCTATAATAGTGATTTTCGTGATGCGATCCGCATCATCGACGGTGAAACTCACGCTCCGGTAGGACGGAAGCGTATAGATGCGCTCGCCCGGGGCATATTTCGACACTTCCCCCTCGCCGTACATCGCCGCGACGTCCGCATAGTTGCCGCCGACGCGAAAGCCCGACGGCGTATGGAAGTACGGGCTTTCGCACGCGATGCTTCTGACCGGGATCTCACCTGTCGGCCGCGAATCGTTCCTGCCGACAGTCGCACCGAATACGATGTCGCCATACGTATAGCGCACGATGCGGAACTCATAGCAGTTATCCTGCAATTCAAAATCGCTGCCCAAGACAGCCTCGACCTCATCGAGCGACATGCCGCATTGGAATTCGACCGTGATATCCATGCTCCCTTGCGCACGCGGATAGAGAAGCACCGCCTCGGAATCAGGCATCGTATGCGCGCTCGCGACGCTGCCCGCAAGGACGCTGCCTGCGAGCACCAAAGCACAGGCGAAAAAGAACCGGAACACATTTTTCATTTTCCTCATCTCCTCCTTGTTTTCCAAAAAGCTTCGAGCATGACCCCCTTCGCTCGTTTCATACTATATATTATACTAGATGCACGGTCATTTGTGACCTGTCACAAATGACAGGTCGGCAATTTTTGCAAAAAACAAACGCCCATTCCTCACGAATCCATTCTTGACTATCCATGTAACATCGCATATAATAGGGAAAGTTATCGTGCTATGCACGTTTTCTAAGCATTTCGGAGGGGGATTTTCATGATTTTCAGCAAGAAGAGCCTGCGGCTCGCCTGCGCTGTTCTCGGAGCGGCGCTCCTGGGCAGCGTCTTTGCAGGCTGCGGCTCCAAGGAGTCGGGCGATACGATCAAGGTCGGCGCGAACTTCGAGCTTACGGGCAACGTCGCGAACTACGGCAACGCTACGATTGAGGGGCTTCAGCTCGCGATCGACGAGGCGAACGAGGCCGGCGGCATCAATGGCAAGAAGATCGAGCTTGTTTCCGTCGACGACAAGTCGGAAGCGGCGGAGTCGATCAATGCGGCGACGAAGCTCATCTCTGACGACGACGTCAAGGTCATCGTCGGCCCTGCGACGACGGGTCTCGTGCTCGCCGAGACGCAGACGGCGACGGACGCGAAGGTGCCGATCATCGCCCCGTGCGCGACGAGTCCCGAGGCGACGGTGGAAAACGGCAAGGTCAAGCCCTACGTCTTCCGCAGCTGCTTCATCGACCCGCAGCAGGGCGAAGTGATGGCAACCTTCGCCGCGAAAGATCTCAAGGCGAAGACGGCGGTCATCTACGTCGACAACAGCTCGGACTACTCGAAGAATCTCGGCAAGGTGTTCAAGGAGAAGTTCGAAGCGGCGGGCGGCAAGGTCGTCATGGAAGAAGCCTTCCTGCAGAAGGATCAGGACTTCAAGGCGACGCTCACGAAGCTCAAGACGGCGAACGCTGACGTCATGTTCGTGCCCGCTTACTACGAGGAAGTCGGCAAGATCGTCAAGCAGGCGCGTGAGATGGGCATCAACTCCGCGATCCTCGGCACGGACGGCTGGGACGACACGAAGGTCGTCGACATCGCCGGCGCGGACGCGCTGAACAACACCTTCTTCAGCACGCATTACTCGGAGAAGGACGCCGAGGTGCAGGGCTTCATCGAAGCGTACAAGAAGAAGTTCAACCGTGCGCCGAACGTCTTCGCGGCTCTCGGCTACGACGCGGGCAAGATGCTCGTCGACGCCCTGAAGCGCGCGGGCAGCGGCGATACGGAAAAGATTCGCGAGGCGCTTGAGGCAACGAGGGATCTCAAGGTCGGTACGGGAACCATCTCCATGGACAAGAACCACAACCCGATCAAGACGGCGGTCATCCTTGAGATGAAGAACGGCGAAAAGGAACTCAAGGCGAAGATTGCGCCGGAGGGGAACTGATTCCGCTTCCTGGCAAGGGAAAAGGCCGCAGAGATGCGGCCTTTTCTATACTTTGATGAAAAATTCGTTTCACAAAAGAAAGGAGAAATCATGGAGCTTTCGGAGCAAATCGCCCAGCAGCTCATCAACGG
>CAMURM010000289.1 GCA_947097535.1 uncultured Selenomonas sp. | reverse complement strand
AGGCTTCGTTTCGAAGCTCGCTCGATATGACCATCGTGTGCAGACCGAAGCGTTCGACGCCTTTTTCGCGCGCGATCTTGTAGGCGTCGAAGATCTGGTGGTGCGTGAGCCCGTACTTCGCTTCGGTCGGCTTGCCGATGATGTTGTTGCCCTCGACGAGGGAGCCGGGATTGTAGCGGAAGGAGAGGCAGTTGGGGAAGCCGGCGTGCTTTTCGAGGTAGTCGATGTGGCTGATGTCGTCGAGGTTGATGATGGCGCCGAGCTCGCGCGCCTTCTGGAACTCCTCGGCGGGCGTGTCGTTCGAGGTCAGCATGATCTCCTCGCCCGTGACGCCGGCGGCTTCTGAGAGATAGAGCTCGGCGATGGAGCTGCAGTCCGTGCCCGCGCCTTCTTCGTGCAGGATTTCGATGAGGCGCGGATTGGGCGCTGCCTTGACGGCGAAGTGCTCGGTGAAGCGCGGCGCCCACGAGAAGGCGCGCTTGAAGCGGCGGAAGTTCTCGCGAATGGCCTTTTCGTCGTAGATGTGAAAGGGCGTCGGATATTGTTCGATGATTTCCTCAAGCCTCTCGCGGCTTATGGGGAAATTTTTTTCTGTCATAAGGATGCCTCCCAAAATGTTTCTGATGGAGTGAAAAGCCGCCCGTGCGGCGGCGCTGATTCTCTCGCCATTATAACAATGCAGCACGGGGCTGTCAATGAAGGCATTTGCTTACCCGACGAGGAGGAGCGGCAGGCAGAAGGGGGAGCGTCTGCAACAAAAAATCCGGTCGTGTGACCGGATTTTTCTGCCCGACGCTCAGCGCAGGAGAGTGAGGGCGGCGTAGTGGGACGCCATTGTGCTCATCTGCGCCTTCTGTGCGAAGAGGAAGAGCTTCTGCTGCACGTCGTTGTTTTTGAATTCGCTCGCTGCCTTTGCCATGTCGGTGGCGTTGTTCGTCGTCGAGGACGCCAGGAGGTTTTCTTCTTCGGTGACGTAGTTTGCCGACTGGTAGTTGAGGCGCTGCTGCGCCGCACCGATCGTCGTCGCCTGGTCGAGCGTCTTGTTGAGCGCCGTCGTGACCTTGTCGAGGGCGTCGGCGATGCCGGCGTCCGTGCCGAGGTTCAGCGTGGATCTGCCCGTAGCGTCCGTCAGACCGAGTGCCTCGGAGCGCATGTCACCGAGGTTCGTGATGCTCGTCGAGCCGTCGAGGGAGGCGACGCTTGCGGACTTCGAGCCGTCGAGGAGGTTCATGCCGTTGTACTGGATGCCGGCATTGTCGTTGAGGGTTGCGATCGCCTGATCGACCATCTTGCCGAGGTCGCGGCGGTCGGAGTCGCTGTTCGTGCCGTTGGCGGCGTTTAGAAGCGTCTGCTGCAGATGGCCGAGCACTTCGACGGACGAGTTGACGCCGCCTTCTGCCGTTCGAAGCATGGCGTTCGTGCGCTGCGAATTGGCGTTCGACTGGCTGACAGCGGCGATGTTGGCGTTCATGCGCGTGTCGATGGAATAGGCAGAAGGTCCGAAAACGGCGGAAGGATGCTTCGTGCCGCTTGCGATCTGCCGCGCGAGATTGTTGGATGTATGGCTGAGGCGATTGAGCGTCGAGTGCTGGATGAGGTTGTTGCCGAGTGTGATAGCCATGGGCTGCACATCCTTTCGTTGCGAAAGCGATACGTTCCTGTCGTATAGTTGTATTATAGTGGATGCTGCATAAAAAGGCAAGGGAAACGCTGATAAAGCAAAAGTAGGCGCGGAAGACGAATTGTGGTATACTGTTAGCAAGGAAAGAACGCATTTCCGAGGCGCGAGGAGGGGTGTGCCATGGGCAAGCCAATGACGAGTGCAAGAAATGAGGGAAAGATGGAGAGCAAGACGAGCCGTACGAGCCTGGAAACAGCGAAGCTGATCCGGCAGGCTTCCATAGAGCTGATGAAGAAGAACGAAAAGCTCTACAAGGAGTTGGAAGATCGATGAGCAAGATTCAGTTGGTGGTGGACGATGTGCTGTATTTCCACGAGGAGATGGAGCGCGCGTCCCGCATGGAGAAGGGCGTGCGCGACATGGGGCTCCTCGCCTCGGCGGTCAACGCGCCCTTCCAGAGTTTTGGCGGCGTGGAGCTTTATCCGACGTTGACGGAGAAGGCGGCGCGCCTTTGCTATGGGCTGGCGAAGAATCATCCGTTTTTTGACGGCAACAAGCGCACGGCGCTTCATTCGATGTTGGTGTTCCTCGCGGTGAACGGCTGTCCCCTGGAAGAGGAGGCGGATGTCCTGCGGGATGTCATCATCGATGTGGCGGCGGGCGATATGGCGCCGGAGGAGCTGGCGCATTGGCTGGCCGTCAAGGTGCAGCATAGAGAGATGGAAGGGATGTGGCATGGATGAAGGCATTGCGGCTCTACGGGGCGCGCGATATGCGACTGGAGGAGGTCGAGCGCCCCGCGCGTGCGCAGGATGAGGTGCTGATCGAGGTCAAGGCGTCGGGCATCAGCTTGTCCGACGTCAAGAGCTACTACGAAACAGGCGCGGCGATCGAGCCGCAGATCCTCGGGCACGAGTTCGCCGGGCGCATCGTGGAGGCGGATGACGTCGCTCTCGTCGGGCGCGCGGCGGCGGCGTATCCGATGCTTTTCTGCGGGCATTGCATGGCGTGCCTCGACGGGCGGCCGCGCGACTGCAGCGAGATGGAACTCTACGGCCTCGAGCGCGCGGGCGGCATGGCAGAGTTCGTGGCGGTGAAGAAGAGGAACCTCATCTTTTTGCCGCCCGATGTGAGCTTTCGCGCGGCGGCTCTGACGGGACCGGCGGCGGTGGCGCTGCATGCGTTTCGCAAGACGGGCGTGGGGCCGGGCTCGACGCTCGTGATCTTCGGCCTGGGCTCGATCGGGATGGCGCTGGCAAGCTGGGCGCGCGAGGCGGATGTGCGCAACATCGTGCTCGTGGCTCGCACGATGGAGAAGGCGGCGTTCGCACGCTCCCTGGGCTTCCTGC
>CAMURM010000288.1 GCA_947097535.1 uncultured Selenomonas sp. | reverse complement strand
ATATCGTAATATATAAATATAACGATTTTGGAGTTGATTCTATGGCAGAAGATCAAGAGCTTGCACGCGCGGCTGAGATGCTCAAGGCACTCTCGCATCCCGTGCGCCTTTGCATCGCGCGCGGGCTTTGGCAGAGCGGCGGCTGCAATGTGGCACACATGCAGCAGTGCCTCGAAGCGCCGCAGTCGACGATTTCGCAGCATCTCGCGAAGATGCGCGCCGTCGGCATCATCGAGGGCGAGCGCAACGGGTTGGAAGTCGTCTATCGCCTCAAGAGCCGGGCAGTGGAACAGCTGCTCGAAGGGCTTTTCTGCAAGGAGAAGGATTATCACGATATGGGCTGATTTCGCTCTTTCGACAAGCGAAGCGCGGCGGCACAGAAGGAGGCATATCCGTATGGAAATGGAAATGAAAAAGGAAAAGGAAAAGGCAAAGCGCTATGTGATCGTCGGCGGCGTGGCGGGCGGGGCGACGGCGGCGGCGCGACTCAGGCGCTTGGACAAGGATGCGAAGATCGTGCTCTTTGAGCGTGGCGAGCACATCTCCTTCGCGAACTGCGGACTGCCTTACTATGTGGGCGATGAGATCAAGGAGAGCGAGCGGCTCCTGCTCATGACGCCGGAGCTGTTTCGCGAGCGCTTCGCCATCGACGTGCGCACGAAGAGCGAGGTCACGCATGTCGATACAGAGAATCGCCGCGTTCATGTGAAAACGGCGGGAGGAGAGGAATACGAAGAGCCATACGACGCACTCCTTCTGTCGCCCGGTGCGAAACCCTTGCGTCCGTCGATTCCGGGCATCGAAAGCCCGCGCGTCCTCGCTCTTCGCAACGTGCCCGATGCCGAGGCTCTGCGCCGTCTGGCGGATCAGTATGCGGCGACGGGGCGCGCCGTCGTCGTGGGCGGCGGCTTCATCGGCGTCGAAATGGCGGAAAATCTTCGTGCGCGCGGCCTTGCCGTCACGCTCGTCGAGGCGGCGCCGCATGTGCTCGCGCCCTTTGATACGGACATGGCGAAGATTGCGGAAAAGGAGCTGAACGACAACGGCGTCGGATTGATTCTCGGCGACGGTGTGAAGGAGTTCAAGGAGGAGGCGCGGGGCGTTCTCGTGCGCCTTGCGAGCGGGCGCGAGCTTGCGGCGGATTTCGTTGTGCTCGCCATCGGCGTGAGCCCCGACACGGGATTCTTGAAGGCGAGCGGCATCGCGCTCGGCGAGCGCGGACACATCCTCGTGAACGAGCGCATGGAGACGAACGTGCCCGACGTCTACGCCGTGGGCGACGCCGTGCTGACGCTCGACCGTCAGACGAAGAAGGCGGGCGTCCTGCCCCTTGCAGGGCCGGCGAATCGGCAGGGACGCCTCGCCGCCGACAACATGGCGGGCAGGCGGCGCGTCTATGACGGTTTCGTCGGCACGTCGATTCTCAAGGTGTTCGGCCTGACGGCGGCTTCTGTCGGCAAGAATGAGCGCACGCTGATGCGCGAGGGTCTTTCCTATGGCGAGGATTACCGCGTGGTAAAGCTTCATCCGCTCGCTCATGTCGGCTATTATCCGGGCGCACAGACGATGACGCTGAAACTCATCTACCGTGTGCGCGGGTCTGTCGGCAAGATCCTCGGCGCGCAAATCATCGGTGCGGGCGGCGTGAAGGCGCGGATCGACGTGCTCGCGGCAGCAATCGCCATGGGAGCGGACGTGGATTTCCTCACGAGCTTGGAGCTTTCCTACGCGCCGCCCTTCGGCGCGGCGAAGGATCCCGTGAACATGGCGGGATACATGGCGGAAAACGATCTGGCGGGTCTCGTGCGCTTCTTGCCCGCAGATCGTCTCAAGGAGGCGCGGGAAGCGGGCGTACGCGTGCTCGACGTGCGCACGGCGATCGAGCTGCAGAGTGCGCCCGCCGCGTCTGACGCGCAGATTCCGCTCGATGAGCTGCGCGAGCGCTTTTTTGAGCTTGACCGCACGGTGCGCTGGGCAGTGCTCTGCAAGGTCGGACAGCGCGCTTATACGGCGGCGCGTTTCCTTCAGCAGGCGGGCTATGACGCAGAGGTCATCGCGGGCGGCTATACGTCGCTGAAGATGGAGGAATTCGAGGCGTCGCCCGAAGCTGCCGCGCCTTGCGGCAAAGGCGGGGACGATGCAGCGGGCTGCAGCACGGAGGCGACGCAGACTGCTGCGGATGCGTCAGCGGAGCTTGATCTCACGGGACTCAGCTGCCCCGGTCCTTTGATGGAACTGCAAAAGGCAATGGAACGCATCGCGCCCGGCGGCGTTTTGATGGCGCGCGCTTCCGATCCCGGTTTCTATGTCGACAGCGCGGCATGGGCGCAGACTTCGGGACATAAGATGCTTTCCCGCCACAAGGAAAACGGGCTTGTCGTCGTGAAGATCGAGAAGGCGGGAAGCAGAAAAGAGGCAGAAGACGCCTCGGAGGACGGCTAGGCACGCCGCGCACAAAGAGTCGGGAAACGGCAACTTGCCGAAGCGCACCGCGCGAAAAGCATAAGACCATCGTCGTTTTCAGCGGCGATCTCGACAAGGTGCTTGCGGCGTTCGTCATAGCGAACGGTGCGCTTGCCATGGGCAGCAAGGTCACGATGTTCTTCACCTTCTGGGGACTCAACGCTCTGCGACGCCCCGAGGGCGCCGCCGTGAATAAAGGGATCATCGACCGCATGTTCGGCTGGATGATGCCGCGCGGCAGCCGGGCGCTCTCGCTCTCGAAGCTCCACATGGGCGGATTCGGCACGCGCCTCATGCGCCATGTCATGCAGCAAAAGGGCGTTGCGTCCTTGGAGAGCCTGATGCAGAGCGCCATCGCGGGCGGTGCGGAAATCGTCGCGTGCCAGATGTCGATGGACGTCATGGGCATACGCGCCGAAGAGCTGATCGACGGCGTAAGTTCCGGCGGCGTCGCCGCTTACTTGGCTGCAGCGGAGAAATCGGATACGAATCTTTTTGTATGAGAAAGGGAGTGCCCTGCA
>CAMURM010000287.1 GCA_947097535.1 uncultured Selenomonas sp. | reverse complement strand
TGGGCGCCTGCCTCGGCGGCAACGGCACCTTGATCGGCGCCTCGGCGAACGTCGTCGTCGCTTCGATGGCGGCGCAGCGCGGCAAGCCGATCTCCTTCATCAGCTTCATGAAGATCGCGCTGCCTTTGATGACGCTCTCGATCGCGATTTCGAGCGTCTACGTCTGGCTCAGATATTTGTAAGTCGTAATTTTTTGGGGCGCACGGGGAGACCCGCACGCCCCTCTTTCTCTAGGAGGACTTTAGCGTATGGAGAGATATGCTCCGCAGGAAATCGAAAAGAAATGGCAGGAAAAGTGGCAGAAAGACGATGTCTACAAGACGGAGATCGACCGCACGCAGCCGGAATACTATGTGCTGGAGATGTTTCCCTATCCGTCGGGCAATCTGCACATGGGCCATGTGCGCAACTACTCGATCGGCGACGTCATCGCGCGCTTCAAGAAGATGCAGGGCTGCAATGTGCTGCATCCGATGGGCTTCGACGCCTTCGGAATGCCGGCGGAGAACGCTGCCATCAAGCACGGCGTGAAGCCTGCCGACTGGACGTATTCCAATATCGAGAACATGAAGCGCCAGCAGATGAGCATGGGGCTTTCCTACGACTGGAGCCGCGAGGCAGTGACCTGTCGTCCCGAGTATTACCGCTGGACGCAGTGGCTCTTCGAGCTCTTTTACAAGAAGGGGCTCGCCTACAAGAAGGAAGCATCGGTCAACTGGTGCGATACCTGCGGCACGGTGCTCGCGAACGAGCAGGTCATCGACGGCAAATGCTGGCGCTGCGACTCGGAGGTGCACAAGAAGGATCTCTCGCAGTGGTTCTTGAAGATCACGGACTATGCGGACGAACTTCTCGCCGACCTCGACAAGCTCAAGGGCTGGCCCGAACGCGTCAAGACGATGCAGGAGAATTGGATCGGCCGCTCCGAGGGCTTGGAATTCGACATCGACGTGCCCGCGCTCGGCGAGAAGATCGCCGTCTACACGACGCGTGCCGATACGGCGTACGGCGTGACCTTCGTGGCGCTCGCGGCGGAGCACCCTCTGATGGAGAAGATCCTCGCGGATAATCCGAAGGCGCAGGAGCTTCGCGCCTTCGCCGAGAAGGTCAAGGCGCAGTCGGAGCTTGAGCGCACCTCGGGCGAGTCGGAGAAGGAGGGCATGTTCACGGGGCTTTACGCCGTGAATCCCTTCAACGGCAGAAAGGTCGAGCTCTGGATCACGAACTACGTTCTCGCCGAGTACGGCACGGGAGCCGTCATGGGCGTGCCGTCGGAGGATCAGCGCGACTGGATGTTTGCGAAGAAGTACGACCTGCCGATCATCGTCACCCTGCGCCCGAAGGATCGTGAGCTAAAGCTTGAAGAAATGACGGAAGCCTACACGGACAAGGACGGCATCCTCGTGAATTCGGCGGAGTTCGACGGCATGGAGATGCACGAGGCGCTCGCGGCGATTGTCGAGAAGGCGGTCAAGGAGGGCTTTGGCAGGCGCAAGGTGAACTACCGCCTGCGCGATTGGCTCATCTCGCGCCAGCGCTACTGGGGCGCACCGATTCCCGTCATTTACTGCGACAAATGCGGCGAGCAGCTCGTTCCCGAAGAGGAATTGCCCGTCAAGCTGCCCGAGGATGTGAGCTTCCAGCAAGGTTCGGTTTCGCCGTTGGCGCAGAGTGAAGCCTTCGTGCATTGCACATGCCCGAAGTGCGGCGGCTCCGCGCGGCGCGAAACGGATACGATGGACACGTTCATCTGCTCGTCGTGGTACTACATGCGCTACACAGATCCGCACAACACGCACAAGCCGTTTGCAGCGGACAAGGTGAACTACTGGGCGCCTGTCGATCAGTATATCGGCGGTATCGAACATGCGATTTTGCATCTTCTCTATTCGCGCTTCTTCACGAAGGTGCTGCGCGACGAGAAGCTTCTGGATTTCGATGAACCGTTCCAAAATCTCTTGACGCAGGGCATGGTCATCAAGGACGGCGCGAAGATGTCGAAGTCGAAGGGCAACGTCGTCTCGCCCGAGGAGATCATCCAGAAGTACGGCGCCGATACGGCGCGCCTCTTCATCCTCTTCGCCGCACCTGTCGAGCGTGATCTCGAATGGAGCGACCAGGGCGTCGAGGGTGCGTTCCGCTTCCTGAACCGCGTCTGGCGCATCCTCTGCCACTTCGAGACGGCGATCAAGGAGGGCATCGACGACTACGATCGCTCGACGCTGACGGCGGAGGAAAAGGCGCTGCGCCGCACGCTCCATCAGACGATCAAGAAGGTTACGGAGGATGTCGGCGAGCGCTTCATGTTCAACACGGCGATCAGCGCCGTCATGGAGCTCGTCAACGCCTTCTACGGCTTCCAGGACAGGACGGTGCACCCGGGGCTCGTGCGCGAGCTGGCGTTCGCTCTCGTGAAGATGCTCGCGCCCTTTGCGCCGCACATCACGGAGGAGCTTTGGAGCCGCATGGAAGGCAAGGGCAGTGTGCACGATGCGAAGTGGCCGAAGTTCGACGCTGCCGCCATCGTCGAGGACGAGATCGAGATCGTGCTGCAGATCAACGGCAAGGTGCGCGACAAGCTGACGATCGCGGTGGATATGAAGCCGCAGGAGATGGAAAAAGCGGCGCTCGCACAGCCGAAGGTCGCTGAGCTCACGGCGGGCAAGACAATCGTCAAGGTCATCTGCGTGCCGAAGAAGCTCGTGAACATCGTCGTGAAGTGATTCCGATACAAACAAAAGCATTTGCAGGTGTGCAAGATGCGGCAGGCTGCCGCATCTTGCGCCCTTGCTGAGAGGAGCCGGCGCGTCGCCGCGGCTCCTTTTCGCGCTTCCCAAAGAGAATGGTGAGATTGAGATAATGAAAGCAATTTTTGAGCAAATGGCGCGCGACGCTTCGGTGCGAAAGATCGTCGAGGCGTTTTCGCGCCGAGGCGGCAAGAGCTTCGTCTACGGCCTCGGCGGCTCGCAGAAGCACGCGCTCTTCGCCGCTGCCTGCAATGCTGCTAG
>CAMURM010000286.1 GCA_947097535.1 uncultured Selenomonas sp. | reverse complement strand
CGCCGATCTCGCGCGGATTCTCATAGGAAATGCGAAAGCCCGTCTTGATGCCCGGGCCGACGACGAGCGGATGGATGTGGAAGTAGCGCTCGCACATCTTGATCAGCGGCACCATCAAAGGCGGCACGACCGACGATATGATGATGGCCTCCACCTGCTCCATACGGATGTTTTGATAGGCGAAGAGGTTGTTGATGAGCATGCCGTATTCGTCACCCGTCTTCTGCCTGTCCGTCGAGATGCGCCAGTGGCGCAGGAGCTTCTTCCCCTCGTAGGTGCCCATCACGATATTGCTGTTTCCTATGTCAAAAACAAGTAACATTCTCCATCCTCCCAGACTGCTCTGCCCGCGGGGCAGGCTCGAAAAGGTCTTCCCTACGCTTCCTTCTGCGGGCGGATCGAAACATCGCCCGCGAGCACGCGGCGCACGCCGTCCGCCGTCTCGACGAGCAGCGCCCCCTCCTCGTCGATGTCCACGGCTCTGCCGTCGAAGCTCTCCTTGCCCAAGGCGCCGATGACGCGGACGTCCTGGCCGAGCGTCACGGCAAACTCACGCCAGCGCGCGACGATGGGGGCGAAGCCTTCTTCCTCCAGCAGGCAGCAAAGCTCATCGAGAGCTTCGAGAACCTCCTGAAAGAAGGCGACGCGCGGCAGCTCCTCCCCCTTCATGACGGCGAGCGACGTCGCCTTGTCCTGCAGATCCTCGGGGAATTCCTCCGCCTTGATGTTGACGTTGATGCCCGTGCCGACGACGATGTAATTGATGCGGTCGAGCTCGGCGCTCATCTCCGTCAGAATGCCCGCGACCTTCTTCCCGTCGTGCAGGATATCGTTCGGCCACTTAATCTCAGCCGCAAGGCCGAAGCGCTTCATCGCCATCGCCACGGCTACAGCGGCGAGAAATGTGCACTTCGGCGCTTCCTGCGGCAGGATGTGCGGGCGCAGGATGACGGAGAACCATATCCCCTTGCCCTTCGGCGAGAAGTAGGGGCGCTCCAGGCGCCCGCGCCCCCTGCCCTGCGCCTCCGCCACGACGACGGTGCCGGCGGCGGCGCCCTGTGCGGCGAGCTGCTTCGCCACCTGATTCGTCGAGTCGACCTCGTCAAAGAAGACGACGTCCTTACCGATGAAGCGCGTCCTGAGCCCGTTCTTGACCTCGCCGGGCAAGAGGCAGTCGGGCGCTTCTTCCAAAGTATAGCCGCTTCTCGACCGGCTCTTGATCGCGTAGCCCGCCTCACGCAGCTCCTTGATGTGCTTCCAGACAGCGGTGCGCGAGACGCCGAGCCTCCCGGCGATCTCCTCGCCCGACAGGTACTCTGCGCCTGCTTTTCGCAAAAGCTCTAAGATTCTGGCGCGCAAAATCATCCCCCCTGACGAAAAGGGCTGTTTCCGCGAAACAGCCCTTTGTCTTTGAAGCACGGGATTCGTCCCGACTTCCTCTATCCATCGTGCCGCGTCACGTTGAGCTTGGGCGCGACTTCTTTCACTTCCTCGTCTTCTTCCACGGTCTCTTCCTCCGGCTTGCTGAGCTCGACGCTCACGGGGCGGTGCAGGGGCTCAAGGATCACGCCGTCGTGGTCGTCGGGCTCATCCTTGTCCTCCTCAGGGCTCTTTTCCTTCTCCGTGATCTTGCCCGTCTGGACAAGCTCTTCAAGCTCCGCCGCTTCGAGCGTCTCGCGCTCCATCAGCGCCTGGGCGATGAGGTCGAGCTTGTCGCGGTTGTCGACGATGATCTTGCGGCATGCCTCGTAGGCTTCGTCGATGTAGCGGCGAACTTCCTTGTCGATCTCGCTCGCGACCTCCTCCGAGTAATTTCTCTGGTGGTTCAGATCGCGGCCGAGGAAGACCTGATGCTCGGCGCTCTCGCCGTAGGAAATCGGTCCGAGGACGTCGCTCATGCCGTACTGTGTGATCATGCTGCGCACGATGCGCGAAGCCTGCTGAATGTCCTGCGAAGCGCCCGTCGAGATCTCCTTGAGGACGACCTCTTCCGCGACGCGGCCGCCCATCGCGACCTTGAGCTTGTCCATGAGCTCCGAGCGCGTCGCGTAGGAGCGATCCTCCTTCGGCAGCATGAGCGTGTAGCCGCCCGCCCTGCCGCGCGGGATGATCGTGACCTTGTGCACGGGGTCGGCGTTCGGCAGGAACATGCCGACGAGTGTATGACCGCCCTCGTGGTACGCCGTAAGCTCCTTTTCCTTGTCCGTCATGACCTTCGAGCGGCGCTCGGGACCCGCCATGACGCGCTCGATCGATTCTTCGAGCTCGTTCATGCCGATGCGCTTCTTGTCGCGGCGCGCCGTCAAAAGAGCCGCCTCGTTCACGAGGTTCGAGAGATCGGCGCCCGTGAAGCCCGGCGTGCGGCGCGCCAGAATGTCGAGGTCGACATCACTCGTCAGCGGCTTGCCCTTTGAATGTACCTTGAGGATCGCGAGCCTGCCGCGAACGTCGGGCTTATCGACGACGATCTGGCGGTCGAAGCGGCCGGGACGCAGCAGAGCCGGATCGAGGATATCGGGGCGGTTCGTCGCCGCCATGATGATGATGCCCTCGTTTGCCGCGAAGCCGTCCATCTCGACGAGCAGCTGATTGAGCGTCTGCTCGCGCTCGTCGTGGCCGCCGCCGACGCCTGCGCCGCGCTGGCGGCCGACGGCGTCGATCTCGTCGATGAAGACGATGCACGGCGCGTTCTTCTTCGCCTGATCGAAGAGATCGCGCACGCGTGAAGCGCCGACGCCGACGAACATCTCGACGAAGTCCGAGCCGCTGATCGTGAAGAACGGCACGCCCGCCTCGCCCGCAACGGCGCGCGCGAGGAGTGTCTTGCCCGTGCCCGGAGGCCCGTAGAGCAGCACGCCCTTCGGGATGCGCGCGCCGAGGTCGTTGAACTTCTTCGGATGCTTGAGGAACTCGACGACCTCCTCAAGCTCCTGCTTCGCCTCGTCGGCGCCCGCCACATCCTCGAACGTGACCTTCATCTTGTCGCTCGCCGTCATGCGCGCACGGCTCTTGCC
>CAMURM010000285.1 GCA_947097535.1 uncultured Selenomonas sp. | reverse complement strand
CGCGACCGCTTCATCCTCTCCGCCGGGCACGGCTCCGCCATGCTCTATTCCCTGCTGCACCTCTTCGGCTACGGTCTGACGCTCGACGACCTCAAGAACTTTCGTCAGGACGGCTCCCTGACGCCCGGCCACCCCGAGTACCGCCACACGAAGGGCGTCGAGGCTACGACGGGTCCTCTGGGCGCCGGCATGGGCATGGCGGTCGGCATGGCGATCGCCGAAGCGCACCTCGCTGCCGTCTTCAACAAGCCGGAATTTCCCATCGTCGACCACTACACCTTCGTCCTCGGCGGCGACGGCTGCATGATGGAGGGCATCTCCTCCGAAGTCTTCTCGCTCGCGGGCACACTGGCGCTCGATAAGCTCATCGTGCTCTACGACAGCAACAACATCTCTATCGAGGGCGGCACCGACCTCGCCTTCACCGAGGATGTCGAAAAGCGCATGGCATCGTTCGGCTTCCAGACGCTCACGGTCGAGGACGGCACCGACCTCGCCGCCATCGGCAAGGCGATCGAGGAAGCGAAAGCGGACAAAAAGCGCCCGTCGTTCATCACGATCAAGACGCAGATCGGCTTCGGCTGCCCTGCCAAGGAAGGCAAGGCGAGCGCACACGGCGAGCCGCTCGGCGAAGAGAACCTGCGCGCGCTCAAGGAAAACCTCGGCTGGCAGAATCCCGCCGAAAGCTTCTCTGTCCCCGCCGCCGTCTACGAGCATTACGAAAAGCTCGCCGCCGAGGGCGCAGCCGCAGAGGCGAAGTGGAACGAACTCTTCGCCGCCTACTGCACGAAGTATCCCGAAGAAAAGGCTCGCTGGGATACGTTCCACGCGCCCGTCGACGCCAAGGCACTTCTTGAAAACAAGGCCTTCTGGGCATACGAGGATAAACCCGCCGCCACGCGCGCGCTGTCGGGCAAGCTGATCCAGCGCCTGAAGGAAATCGTGCCGCAGCTCATCGGCGGCAGCGCTGACCTCGGACCGTCGAACAAAACGGCGATGGACGGCGCCGGCGATTTCAGCCGCACCGATCGCGCGGGGCGCAACCTGCACTTCGGCGTGCGCGAGCTCGGCATGGCGGCGATCGCCAACGGCCTCGCCCTGCACGGCGGCGTCCTGCCGTACATCGCAACCTTCTTCGTATTCAGCGACTACACGAAGCCCATGCTGCGCCTCGCTGCCCTCATGGGACTGCCCGTCGTCTATGTGCTCACGCACGACAGCATCGGCGTCGGCGAAGACGGGCCAACGCACGAGCCCATCGAGCAGCTCGCCATGCTGCGCTCGACGCCGAACGTCAACGTCTTCCGCCCCGCCGACGCAACGGAAACAGCCGCCGCCTGGTACAGTGCCGTGACGAGCAAGGAGACGCCGACCATCCTCGCACTCACGCGCCAGAACCTGCCACAGCTCGCAGGAAGCTCCAAAGAAGCCTTGAAGGGCGGCTACATCATCTCCGAAGCCAAGGGCGCACCGCAGGGCATCCTCATCGCCACGGGCTCAGAGGTATCGCTCGCCATAGAGGCGCAGGAAGAGCTCGCAAAAGACGGCATTGCCGTGCGCGTCGTCTCCCTGCCGTCTGTCGATGTATTCGAGCAACAGTCCGACGAGTACAAGGAAAGCGTCCTGCCGAAAGCCATCCGCGCGCGCGTTGTCATAGAAGCAGCAACCTCCTTCGGCTGGGAGCGCTACACGGGCATCGACGGCGCGACCGTCACGATGGCAAGCTTCGGCGCCTCCGCCCCCGCCGGCGTCCTCTTCAAAAAGTTCGGCTTCACAAAGGAAAACGTCGCGGCAACGATGAAAAAAGTGCTTGGAAAATAAAGGAATCCCTGATAAATTCAGCGTTTCCTAAAACTAAAAAAGGGGCTGTCGCATGAAGCATATTTTTCTTCATACGGCAGCCTCTTTTCAGTCATACAACCTACTTCATCACACGATTCAGCAGCGTTTTGAAATCATTTACGTGCTCATAGACGACATAGCCGCCATTGAGCTTCTCAAACAGCTTCTTCGCGCAGGCGATTTTCTCCTCAGGGCTCTGACGATACATCGCGAAAACCGCCGGATGAATCCCCTGCAAAATCTCCGCCGCCGTGCGCCGCGTGAGCGTCGTTCCCGCCGCGATGCGTCCGATGAGATCATACGTCACCGTACTTATTGATGTGAGCGATTGCCGACCGAACCAGCCCCGCAGAGGAAAAATCTACTGTATACGCATATTTATGATTGATCGCCTTCCAGAGATTCTGAAACTCCTTTTTATGAAAGCGCTCATTTAGTGGATTCTCAGGCGTCTTCGTCACGTTCCCGTCCGAGATCATCGCACGCAGCACGCTCTCGTCATAGATCGCCTGCACCAGACGGTGTACTCCCTCTGCCATACGGAGCGAGCGTCCCATCCGAGATTGCCGTACGATATGCGTCCGTCACATGATCATCCTCGTCGATGTAGGCATGACGCACGAGATATTGATAGACTGCACGCGCCGCTTTCTCATCGAGCTGTACCGACTGCCCACCCATCTGTATGGTCTTCCCCGTAAAATATGCAATCGTCGCCGCCTTCGGGCGCTCATAGAGCACCTCCTCCATCTGCTTTTGCAGATCCCCGACGAAGCCCGCATAGCTCTCGCTCGCAATCACCGTCAGCACATTAATGTCGTGCACCGCATCCCCGAGGAGCGCCGCATCCATCCGCTGCCCTGACTGATCCACCGCTAGACGCAGGCCTCTGCCTACCTCCTGCCGCTTCACCGTCTGACTGTCGCTCTTCTTCAGCGTACAGATCTGGAACACATTCGGATTGTCCCAACCCTCGCGCAGCGCCGAGTGCGAGAAGATCGCGCGCGTCGGCTCATCGAAAGACAGCAGACGCTCCTTATTCTTGAGGATCAGATCATACGCCGAGATGTCATCCGACAGATCCGAACCGCGCTTCACGCTGCTGTCCACCGCGCGCCCCGTTTTCTTGTCAATGCTGAAGTACCCCGCGTGCACTTTCTCCACAGGAACATTA
>CAMURM010000284.1 GCA_947097535.1 uncultured Selenomonas sp. | reverse complement strand
CGCCGACGAGGCGCCTGCCGAGGAACCGGCACAAGAGCCCGTCGCCGACGAGGCGCCTGCCGAGGAAGAAGAACTCGACGACGAGGATCTCGATATCGAGCCTGCAATGCCGCCCAGCGAAGAAGAGCGCCAACGCGCCAAGGAAGAACTCAAGGAGCTCACCGAAGCCGTCGGACGCCTGCGCTCAATGGACGACTATCTCGACTACGCAGACCAAGAGGCGAGAGCACACCGCTCGCGCCATGCCGTCTTCGCCTACAAGCAAGCGCTCGGCATCTACTGGAACGATGACTATGCGCCCTTTATCGCCATCAACCTCAGCAACACCTACAAGGATATGGGCGATTACGAAGCAGCGGTCGACACCTACGAAGCGGCACTCATCCTGCCGGCAGCACAGAAGAACGCCGCCATGCAGCAGGAATTCCGCAGAAGCATCGACTATCTGCGCAGGGTTCATGATATTTTAGCAAGTCACGGGATTGCCGATACGCCTTTCGCACAAATACCGCCTGCGATCTCAGCAGAGATCGAAAACGCCGGTTCGAAGGCATGAGGAAGGCAGATCCGTTTTAAAAGATAAGCCTATCACACACAGGAGGAAATAACTATGAAGACAAGTGCAGAAATCTTGGGGCTGCCGGTGATCAGCATCACCGAGGGTCGCGAACTCGGCATGAGCAAGACCCTGCTCATCGACGCGAAGAACGGCGCCGTCGCCGCCATCACGATCGAGGATGACGACTGGTACCGCGGTGTCAAACTCATCCCCTACGACAGCGTCATCGCCGTCGGCGCCGATGCCATCACGATTACGAACAGCGAAAACATCCTGACCCTCGAAGATGCCGTCGACTTCGAGAACCTGCTCGACGAAAACGTGCGCATCATCGGCACGAAAGCGATCACGAAGGCAGGTACGATACAGGGCTCCGTCAGCGAGATCTACATCGGCGACGACGGCAAGGTCGTGCAGTGTGAGATTTCCGACCCGCAGGGGAACTTTCTCGACAACATTTCCTCCGAGCAGATTTCCATCTTCGGCAAGCAGGTCACGGTCATCGACAGCGGCAGCGTAGAAAAGCCCGTTGCTGCAGCAGCCCCCACTGTGCCGGCAGCTGCGGCAGCGACGTTCGATCCCGCTCCGGCAGCAGAAGAGCCCGCTCCCGAGCCTGAGTCCGTCGCTGCTGTACCCGAGCCGGAGTTGCCGGAGATGGCAGCACCTGCCCAGGCAGAGCCTGTCATAGAGCCAACGGCGGAGCCTGTGACCGAGCCCGTCGCCGACATTCCTGCGGCAGAGCCCGCACCTCTTTCCGACGTCGCTGACGACCCTGCCGAAAAGGCCGCCGCCAAGGCGACCGAAGACAGGCATCGCCGCTTCCTGCTCAACAAGAAAGCCTCGCGCCGCATCACGACCGATACGGGCGTCGTCATCGTCGAAGCCGGCGGCGACATCACCGAAGAAGTCCTGCAGAAGGCAAAGCTCGCCAACAAGATCATCGAACTTTCCATGAACGTACAGTAAGATAACGCATAGCAACGCCCCCGCACGCTCATCGTGACGGGGGCGTTTTTCGTCTGCCCGATACTTCGCTCAGCTTCCAATAGGAGCCTATGCTCTCCATGCCAGCCATCTGGCATTCATTCTATCAAGTTTGCAAAATACACTTCGCAAACTTGATAGGATAGAGCTAGTATGGTAAAATCATTTTGCAAAAAGGAGGTCTGCGTAATGCGTACCCTTATCAATCGCCCGGTTTATATGGAACAGCTTATCAGCTTCCGGGAAAAACAGATTATAAAAGTTGTCACGGGAATCCGCCGCTGTGGAAAATCAACGCTGTTTGACTTGTACTGCGAATATCTGCGAAGCGAAAGTGTAACGGACGATCAGATTATCCGAATCAATCTGGAGGATCCGGATTACCATGATATCCAGGACTACATGCAGCTTTTCAATCTTATTAAAGGACAGTTATGCTCTGACAAAATGAATTATATCTTCATCGACGAGGTACAGACCGTTCCAAACTTTCAGAAAGCGGTGAATGGTCTTTTCATCAAACCAAACTGCGATGTGTATATCACGGGATCGAATGCCTATATGCTTTCCGGCGAGCTGGCAACCCTTCTCTCCGGCCGCTATGTCGAGATTAAGATGCTGCCGCTTTCCTTTAAGGAATACATTTCTGCATTGGAAGATGATACAGATTTGCAAATGAAGTACCAGCGCTATATCCAGAACGGATCGTTCCCCTATATTCTGCAATTATCCCGCCGCCGCGACATCCATGCGTATTTGGAAGGAATCTATACCTCTATCGTTTTGAAGGACATTGTAGCAAGGCACCGTATATCGGATGCCGGGATGCTCGACAGTGTGATCCGCTTTATGTTTGACAACATCGGAAATATGTGTTCTGCAACCAATATTGCGAACACCATGACGTCAAACGGGCGCAAGATTTCAGCACCTACGGTGGAAAACTATCTTTCCGCGCTTGTTGACAGCTTTGTTCTCTACAAGGCAGGCAGATACGATGTTAAAGGGAAGCAGTACCTTGCTACCGGCAGCAAGTATTACCTCTCCGACATCGGCTTGCGCTACTACCTGCTTGGCAGCAAGCGGGTCGATTTAGGACATATTCTGGAAAACGTCGTATATCTGGAATTGCTGCGCCGAGGTTACGAAATACACATCGGAAAAGTTGGTTCGGCAGAGGTTGATTTTATCGCAATAGATGAGGAGGGCGCAGAATACTATCAGGTGGCGTACACTGTAAATGACGCCGATGGAAAAACTCTCGCGCGTGAGCTTGCGCCGTTAGAACGTATCAAAGATCACAATCCGAAACACCTGATTACCATGGATTTCGTTCCTATGACTTCTCACAATGGAATCAAGCAGATCAACGCTTTGGAATGGCTGTTACACTAACTTCGGTTCCTCACTGTTTGATATGGGTTCCTAGGGAAACGCTGATAAAATGAAGTCGCCCAGATTTGCGCAGATGCGCTGTATC
>CAMURM010000283.1 GCA_947097535.1 uncultured Selenomonas sp. | reverse complement strand
ACTGCAAAATCTTCTTGCCCGTGAATTTGATGCCCTCCTCCACCGCCTTCGGCCGCCGCTTCTTCGCAAAGAGCATACCGAGCAGGATGCCGAACACAGGACCGCCCACAATCGGGAAGTACAACCCCAGTATGTACGCCGGGATCGCAAAGAGCAGTGCATAGAGAATGCCGTCCATATACGCGCGTTTCATAGCCGCATTCCTTTCTCAGAATACAAATACTTTTCTCCTTATCTTACACCTTTTTTCGATATAATGCACGAAAAAATGGCAGCCTGCCTCCTCGAAAGGAGCGCAGACTGCCGTAAGGAATCGCTGAATTGATTCGTGCTTCCGCAAGTTTTCTGTTATGAATCTCAGGTCTGGAACTGCTTCGTGATCTGCTGCAGCTCCTGTGCGATCTCAGACAACGTGCGGGTCGCAGCCGCAATCTCCGACATGGAGGCGGCCTGTTCCTCGGTCACGGCCGAGATGTTCGATACCTCTTCCTGCATCTTCGTGTCCGCATCGCTCGAGCCGCTGCTGAGCTCCTCGATGGAGTTGACAGCACGCTGATTGTTCTGCTGTACCGACTGCGCGATCTGTGCAATGTGGTTGATGCTCTCCGAAAGAGACTCAATATGCGAGGCGATTGCCGTAAACTTCTCACCGGAACGATGAATCTCCTCCACGCTGTTCTCGACATTCACGGACTGTTCCTCCATTGCACGGAACGTCTTGTCCATCTGAACCGCATTCCCATTGAGGAGCTCGGAGATATTCGCCGTCGCTTCCTTCGACTGCTCGGCGAGTTTCCGCACCTCATCCGCAACGACGGAGAAGCCCTTGCCGTGCTCGCCGGCACGCGCCGCCTCAATCGCTGCATTAAGCGCAAGGAGGTTCGTCTGCTCAGAGATGCTCGTGATCATCTCGACGATGCTCGAGACCTCATGTGCGCTCTCCTGCAGGCCGCGCACAGTTTCCGTAACAACAGCCGCCCCATCCTTCAGCGTGTTCATCTTACTGATCGTATGGTTGAGGATGGCCTGTCCGTCGCGTGTCTCATCCTCCGTCATTTTCGCAGAGGTGACAATCTCCTTGATGACATCTGTCACCTCACCAATGCTGGAGGATGCCTCCTGCATCATCGCTGCGGCAGAGACGATCGTCTCACTCTGCGCCGTCGAGGTCTCTGCAATCTGCGCGACGGAGTTTGCGGCAAACTCGGATGCCTGCGCCGCTTCCTGTGTATTCGCCGTCAGATCGGAGGAGGATGCCGCAACTCTTCCTGCCGTCTCACTGAGCTGGCGTATGAGCTTGCGGAGATTCTCCGTCATATTGCAAAATGCGTTGTGCAGCGTGCCGATCTCATCCGTACGATCCGTGGACTGCGGCACGCTGCGCAGATCCCCGCGTGCAACGTTCGACGCGAACGCCGCGAGATTTTCGACTGGAACGGAGATGAGGCGAGCGATATAGAAGAGGATCGCTGCGAGCAGAACGAATGCCGCAATCGTGATGCCCACCATGATGCCGAGAAGCTCGGTTGAGGAGGCATACACCTCCGCCTGCGGCACGCACAGAACGAGCACCCATCCGGAATCACCGACAGGCACTGAGGCGTAGAAATTATCCGAGCTGTTCGGACTCGATGTGAATACGGGCTTTCCGGAGAGGAATGTCGACGCCAGCGCCTTCAGGTCGGGGTCGTCCACCGAGGAGATGCTGTTGTCAAGGGAATACTTGTCATGATAGATGAAATTGCCTTCCTTCGAGATCAGGAATGCCTTCCCCGTTTCGTAGATCTTTGCCTTCGAGAGCATCTCTCTGGCCATATCGAGGTTCAGATCGCAGCCCGCAACGCCGACAAGATTTCCGCCGCTCCGAATCGCAGAACTGAAACTGACGACCGGCGTACCGTTGGCCGCCTTATAGACAGCCGACTGACACACCTTCGTCGATTCCGCCGCCTCCTTGTACCAGCCGCGCGAGGTTGCGTCAAAATCGCTGGGAATATCAAATCCTGCGCCGTCAATGAACGGCTGATCGGGAAACCCGACAAAGAAATCAGACGTTTTGGTTGCAAACTCCTGCGCCCCCAACATCATCTCATCGTATGAGGCATTCTCCGTCCCCCACAGCCGCGTAACCGTCTCTAGCTGACGGGATTTCGCCTGAAGCGCCGTATTGATATTGGCAGCATTCACCTCCGCCATCTGAATCATCTCACGCGATGCGACATCCTTGATGCTGTCCGACGCCTTCCAATAAATCGTCCCCAGCAGTATGAGGAAAACGAAGATCAGCGGCACGCCGACCAGCATCATAACCTTTGCACGCAAATTCATTTGAACGTCCATCCCCTCTAGAATCCCAGAATTAAGGAAGCTCTGGTATGTGGCAGACTGCATTTTATCAGCGATTCCTTAACTAAAACAACCCCCTTTTTCATGTATTTTACATCTTTCCCCGCCAATTGTCTATAGGTATCGCTGATAAATAAACAGCATCCGATTGGTGCCGCATGGATCCGCGTTTCCTGAAAGGACTTATTTTGTCATGCAGTCCGCCCACTCCTTCTCGCGGAATCCCGTGAGCACGCAGTCCTTCGTGATGAGCAGCGGGCGCTTCACGAGCATCCCGTCGGAGGCGAGCACAGCGTACTGCTCCTCTTCCGTCATCTCGGGCAGCTTGTCTTTCAGCCCAAGCTCGCGGTAGATCATGCCGCTCGTGTTGAAGAATCGCTTCAACGGCAGCCCGCTCCGTTCGTGCCACACACGCAGTTCGTCTGCCGTCGGCTTCTCCGTCTTGATGTCACGCATCGGCGCATCGCAGCCGTGCGCACGCAGGAACTTCTCCGCCTTCTGACAGGTCGAGCACTTCGGATAGCCGATAAAAAGAATATCCTTCTCCATATATCATTCCTCCTCGTAAAATCAATGGTGTTGCTTTCCCTATTATATCCCCTTCCAAAAATTTTTCAATTTTTTCTTTTTGACATATTGACTTTTTGACTATTTGAGATATAATAACAATCGAAAGGTGATTGA
>CAMURM010000282.1 GCA_947097535.1 uncultured Selenomonas sp. | reverse complement strand
CCTTCTGCGCAATGTCGTGCGATTTCCAGAAGTCTTCGACCTCCTTCTCGCGCTCGACGAAATTCAATGTCGTGTCTACCTTCTTATACAGCAAGATGTTCCCTCCTATGAAAAGAGCAATGTGCAGGAACGCAGCGCACGGTTTCGGGCACAGCCCGCACTTCCCGTCTGCTTTTCATGACGCTTCATGAAAAAACCTTCATCCCGAAACAGGATGAAGGCAAACTTTCCTGCCAGCTTTCTTCAGCATTGTCTATGACTAATCCTAATGATAACGCAAAACGGAGAAAAAGCCAATAGCTAATATTTTGCGAAAATGTTTCCCTCTGCTATCACATGAACTTATTTCCCCAGACAAGGACATACGTTTCTCTTAAATTTAGAAAAACTTTCATATTTTTCAAAGAAAAAGCAGGAAATCGAAATCTAATATCGTATTAACATATGTATAACATCGATTGATAGGATTTTTACGGAATCACCGATAAATTCAGTCACCCATCTTCACACATCCGGGCGACTTCATTTTATCAGCACTTCCTTACTTTCTTTTCAATCAATATCCGTACAGCTTATCCTTTTACAGGGTCAAGTAGAGAAAGGAGTCCCCATCATGAATCTGAAAACAAGAATGATCGCCCTGATCGGCACGCCGGTTCTGCTGGTCTTCATCGTCATGGCAGGCATCGTCTACGAGATCCTCATGACCTCCATGGAGCAGGAACTGACGGAAATGGCAACGCATCAGGCAAGCGAGATCAACGGCAGAATCATCGGCAAGAAGGAAATGCTCGCCTCCGTGACGCGCGCCTGGGAGGCGAAGATGCCCACGCACGCGGATATGCAGATGACGGCGAATTATTTCGCCAACAAGAATGGCATCGGGGACTTCTTCATCGGCTTCCCGAACCAGCCCTTCATCGACGGTGCGGATCAAACCTCCGATCCCACGTTCGACGCGACGGGACGCGCCTGGTACAAGGATGCGGCAGCTTCCAAGGATGTCATGATTTCAAAAATCTACCTGACCAAGACCGATCACAAGCCCGTCGTGAGCTTCAGCTCGGCATTCCGTCAGAACGGACAGGTCGCAGGCGTCGCGGGCTTCGACCTCTCACTCGACGCCGTGAAGGATTTCGTCTCCGCCATCAAAGTCGGAGAAACGGGCGGCGCCTTCCTCGTCAACGAAGAAGGCAACTTCATCTCCCATAAATCGAAGACGATTGAAGACACGATCCTCGATCAGAAGGAAGGCGCAGAAGCCATCAAGCACTTCTTCGAAGGCAAGCCGACCATCGCCTCGTGGAGCGAGGACGGCACAACGATGCTCTTTGCCTCCGCTCCCGTCGGGGATACGGGCTGGGTGCTCGTGCTCGAAGTGCCGAAATCGGAAATTCTCGCACCGATCATGAAGATGGGCGCCATCGTCGCCGTCGTCATCCTCCTCTCCATCATCATCCTCGTCGCCATCATCCTCTACATCACGCGCTCGATTGCGACGCCGATCACGGAGCTCGGCAGGATAGCCGAGCAGGTGGCAGAAGGCGACCTCTCCCATACATTCAGCGATACGGATCGCCAGGATGAAATCGGCCGCCTGCATCAGAGCTTCGCCAAGATGTCGAAGAATCTGCACGAGCTCGTGCGCCGCTCCCTCAAGGCTGCCGAGCAGCTCGCCGCCTCCTCCGAGGAGCTGACTTCGTCGGCCGACCAATCCGCCAACGCTTCACAGAACGCGGCGGAAGCCGTCACGCATATCGCCCAGAGCGCCCAGGAGCAGAGTGATATCGTCGACCGCTCCATCGCCTCCGTACACGCGATGTCCGAGGAGATGGGCAAGGTGGTCTCCGTCATCCACGATGTGGCGGCCTCCGCTGCTGAAACGCACAAGGCGACGACCGAGGGGCAGAGCGAGCTCCACGTCGCCGTAGAGGGCATGGAAACCATCAACGGCAGCACGAAGCAGGTCGCCGACGCTGTCAACTCTCTCTACGAAGGCTCCAAGCGCATCTCCGAAATCGTCGAGATGATCACGCAGATCGCCAACCAGACGAACCTCCTCGCACTCAATGCAGCGATTGAAGCGGCACGCGCCGGCGAGTCGGGCAAGGGCTTCGCCGTCGTCGCCGAGGAAGTGCGAAAGCTCGCCGAGCAGTCGGAAACAGCGGCGCAGGAGATCACGACGCTCATCACGGAAAACTCCTCACAGATCGAGCGCACCTTCTCCATCATGCAGGAGCAGAAAGAGCGCGTCGGCGAAGGCGTCACGCAGGTCAATCAAGCGGGTCAGAAGTTCGACCGCATCGCCGAGCTCGTGCAGGAGCTCTCAGAGCGGGTCACGAGCATCGAGAGCCTGACGCAGAGCGTGCGCCAGGGCAGCGCGCAGACGGTTTCCTCCGTGCAGGAAATCAAGAACGCCTCGAACGAAGTGCGCAGGGAAGCGGAAAACGTCTCCGCCGTCTCCGAGGAGCAGGCAGCTTCGACGCAGGAAATCGCCGCAGCGAGCCAGACGCTCTCCCACCTCGCGCAAGACTTACAAAAGACGGTCGGTCACTTCCGCGTCTGAGACGATCATACAGGCAATATGGAAACAAGAAAGCTCGGTTGAAAAGATTCAGCCGAGCTTTTTTCTTAACTTCCTTAAGTTTCGCTGTCAAACGACTGGTAGGGAGTGCCCTTGCGTGGTTTCGGCAAGTTGCGGTAAGCGCGCGAGGCGCTGAAGAAGCGCGTGGCCGCCGCCATGCTCGCAGGGTCGATGTTTTCGACGGAACGCTCCGCCGTGCTCGTGAGGTCGCGGTACTTCGGCGTCTGCGTGAACTTCGCCCACGCCGCCTGCAGAGCGCGCGCCATGATGAACTCGAGGCCCGTCGTGTCCTCGGGCTGCTGCACGAAAGCGGAACTCGTCTTGGGCGGCGGAGCGCTGCCCGTGCGCTTTTCGCTGCTCGCTGCGGGCTGGGCTGTCGCGGCACGTGCAGGCTGCGGCTTCGCGGCGGTTCCTGTCCGCGTCCCCCCGGCGGCGGGCGCGCCTGCCGCCTTGTCCGTTGGATCGAGCTTCC
>CAMURM010000281.1 GCA_947097535.1 uncultured Selenomonas sp. | reverse complement strand
AAGGAAAAGATGCACGGCGTCGGCATGAACGGCGTGCCGTCCATCGAGATGATGCAGCGCATGCAGAAAATGGCGAAGGGCGGTATGCCGTCCTTGAAGGTGCTCAAGGAGTTCGCCAAGGAAGTCGGCATCCAGGGCATGCCGACGATGGAAGACATGCGGCGTCTTCAGAAGATGATGGAAGAGCGGAAAATCGAGGAGAAATAAGGATTTTTCCGGGCGGTGCGGATAGGAGGGATTCCGTCCGATTGGCACGGAATTTCTTCGCGCTTCCTCAGGGCAGGGTGCAGTCGTTTCACGGCTTGCCCTGCCTTTTCTTTTTCTTGACTTTTCCATTTTGTTCATATACTATTGAGAGTTATAAGGGCGGTTTTGCCCTTCCGAAAGGTAAAGAATCTTTGAAGCGCCCCGCAGTCTCGGAAAGCAGGCGAGGGGAAGAAGGGGGCAGAGGAATCTTGTTTTTCCTACAGAAGAAAACGGTCGGTTTTTCCATGTTTTTGGCGGCATCCGTTCTCTCTTTCGCCGTGCTCTTGAGCGGCTGCGGCGGACAGCAGGGCATGCAGAAGGGACCGGCACAGGTCAAGGTCATGAAGGTCATGCAGCAGGATGCACCGATCACGAGCGAGTATGCGGGGCAGATTGCGGGCAAGGACGAGGTCAAGGTGCAGTCGAAGGTTTCGGGCGCCGTCGTCGAAAAGTATGTGAAGGGCGGCGACTTCGTCACAGCGGGGCAGCCGCTCTATCGCATCGACTCGCGTCAGTACGAGTCCGCTGTCTGGCAGGCACAGGCGGCGCTCGCACAGACGGAGGCGACCTTGAGCAACGCGCGCGTCGATCTCTCGCGCTACGAGGCTCTCTACGAGGCGGCAGCGATTCCGGAGCAGACGGTGGCGACGCAGCGTGCGAACGTCAGTGCCTACGAGTCGGCGGCTGAGGCGAATGCCGCGCTCCTTCGACGCGCGCAGCAGGATCTTGCCGACACGACGATCTACGCGCCGATGACGGGGCAGCTCGCCGTCGACGATGTTGCCGTCGGCACGTTCGTCACGGCGGGCAATACGACACTCGTGACGGTCGGCACGAACGATCCCGTCTACGCGACGTTCAGCATCAGCGAGACGGATTACCTGAAGTTCATGGGCGCCGCCATGCGCGGCGAGGGCGCTCCTTCAGCGCATGTGTCACTGACGCTTGCGGACGGCACGGCATATCCGATCGACGGGCGCATCGTCGAGACGGACCGCGCCTTGAAGGACAATACGGGAACCTTGAAGATCAAGGCGCTCTTCGACAATCCCGGCGGTCTTCTGCTGCCCGGCATGTTCGCACGCGTGAAGATCTCGGGCCAGACGGTGCCGAACGCCATTCTCGTGCCCGAACGTGCCGTGCAGCAGCTTCTCGACAAGTCCTTCGTGATGGTCATGGAGGATGGCAAGTCGAAGGCGCGCACCGTGACGCTCGGCGACAAGGTGGGCAGCTTCTACATCGTCAAGGATGGTGTCTCGGCGAATGATCTCGTCGTCGTCGAAGGTCTGACGAACTTGCAGGAGGGCGTCGAGCTTTCTCCGACGGAGGTCACGGCAGAGGACATGGGCTTCTCACTCGAAAACGATATGAAGGCATTTGATTCCAGTGTGAGCACGTTGGGCAAATAGGCATAGGAGGGCATAAGCTTGGCAAAGTTTTTTATCCATCGGCCGATTTTTGCCATCGTCATCGCGCTTTTGATCGTCATCTGCGGCGTCATCGCGGGGCTTCAGCTACCGATCGCGCAGTACCCGCAGATCTCGCCGCCGACGGTCACCGTCGGTACGATGTATACGGGTGCGAGCGCGAGCGTCGTCAATCAGACGGTCGCGCAGATCATTGAAGATCAGGTCAACGGCACGCAGGGCATGGACTACATGAGCTCCAACTCGGACGACACGGGGCGCTACAGTCTGACGGTCACGTTCGAGACCGGATCGGACGGCGACATGGATTCGGTCAAGGTGCAGAACAATGTCGCCGTGGCGACGGCGAGCCTGCCCGACGACGTCAAGACGGTCGGAGTCACGACGAAGAAGGCGTCGAACGACATGGCGATGATGGTCTCCATATATTCGGACAGCGACCTCTACGACAGTACGTTCCTCAAGAATTACGCGACGATCTATCTCCTCGATAAGATCAAGCGCGTGCATGGCGTCGGTGACGTCCAGATCTTCGGCTCGGACTATTCGATGCGCGTCTGGCTCAATCCTGACAAGCTCGCAGAACTCGGACTCACGGTCTCCGATGTCGCAGCCGCGATCAAGGAGCAGAACATGCAGGCGCCGGCGGGTACGATCGGTGCGATGCCCGTGCCCGAGATGCAGGAAAAGCAGGCGACGGGCAAGGTCAACGGTCGTCTCGTGACGCCCGAGCAGTTCGGCAATATCATCGTGCGCGCCGCAGGCGACGGCAGCTTCGTGCGCCTCAAGGATGTCGCGCGCGTGGAGACGGGCGCGAAGACGAACAATATCATCGCCAAGGCGAACGGACATCCGGCGCTTGCCATGGGTGTCCAGCTCACGAGCGACGCCAATGCCATGCAGACGGTCGCTGCCGTCAAACAGGTCATCGACGAGGCGCGGCCGAACTTCCCGCCCGAGATGCGCTGCGATACGATCGTGGACAGCACGAACTATATCCGTGAGTCCATCACGGAGGTCGTGCACACCTTCGTCGAGGCGCTTCTCCTCGTCGTGCTCGTCATCTTCGTGTTCCTGCAGAGCTGGCGCGCGACGCTGATTCCGCTCCTGGCCGTGCCCGTATCCTTGATCGGCACGTTCATCGCGTTCATCGCGCTTGACTTCAGCATCAACACGTTGACGCTCTTCGCGATGGTTCTCGCCATCGGTCTCGTCGTCGACGACGCCATCGTCGTCATCGAGAATGTCGAGCATCACATGGAGGAGGGTCTGAACGTCATTGACGCGACGGAGCGCGCGATGGACGAGGTGCAGGGACCTGTCGTGGCGATCGCCTTCGTGCTCGCCGCCGTCTTCGTCCCCGTCGCCTTCCTCGGCGGCATGATGGG
>CAMURM010000280.1 GCA_947097535.1 uncultured Selenomonas sp. | reverse complement strand
TACGCCAAATAGTTGTATAATAGGGGTGTTGGGAGGATGCTTCTCAGCACCCTTGATTTTTAGAAAGTGCGGCGGCGTCCGCTGCCACGTGCATTCTGGCTGTGACTAGGGAAATGAGGTGTTTGCTTTGGGCAGATTCATGGGAAGCGCGAAGAAGCCGAACAAGGACGGGATTAACCTGCTGGTATCCATTCTTGTCTGTTATCCGGAGATCGGTATGGTCAGCTACGAGCCGGAGAAGGAGGCTCTTTACTTTTCCTTTACCTTGCAGAAGGTTCCTCCGCGGCAGGAGTTTGAGGAGACGGCGGCGTTTCTTGAGGAGAGCATTCTCACATACCACGACCTTGAAGGCTTGATTCCGGGTGAGATCGACTTCTCCCTGGAAGGGCAGGGCAATACGGCGTTCTTTCGCGTGCTGCGCGACGTTCGCACGCTTTCGCGCGGTGAGATCGCCCTTTTGGCAGACCTCATGTATGAGCGCTTCGGCGATGCGCTCGTTTCCGACCAGACGCGCGATGCTTACGAGGAGGATAACTTCCTGCGCGAGGAGGCGATCGACCACATGATCGGCAGCCTCAAGGGCAGCCGCATGGCGGATCGCATGATCGGCATCCGCGAGGAAGGCCGCGTCATGGTGTTCAATAAGTAGAGACGGATGAGGCAGGCGACATAAACCGCTTGCTCTTCCGGAAGAGGCGCGTGAGTACGAGAACGTGTCCACAGATTTGTGCCGAGGGAAAAACTCTGGGTGCACGAGAGGTGGTTATGTTTTGAGAATCATGCTTGTTGGAGATGTTTGCGGCAGGACGGGCAGGGAGGCGTTCAGTCGCTTCACACCGCAGCTGCGCAAGGAGAAAGCTGTAGATATCGTCGTCGTCAACGGCGAAAATTCCGCAGGCGGCAAGGGTTTTACGCGCAAGTCACTCGACGCGCTCTATCATGGCGGCGCCGATATCGTGACCTCGGGCAATCATGTCTGGGATAAGAAGGATGTCTTAGAGTTCATTGACGACGAGCCTTTTCTCATTCGCCCTGCCAATTACCCTGAAGGGGCGCCGGGAAAAGGCTATTGCATTTATCCCCATCGCGCGAAGAACATCGCCATGATCAATATGTCGGGGCGCGTGTTCATGCCCGATATGGATTGCCCCTTTCAAAAAATCGAGGGGATCCTGCGCGAGCTTCGCGAGGAAGCCGACATCATCCTTCTCGACTTCCATGCGGAGGCGACGTCGGAGAAGGTGGCGATGGGCTGGTACCTCGACGGGCGCGTCAACGCCGTCGTCGGCACGCATACGCATGTGCAGACGGCAGATGAGCGCATTTTGCCGGGCGGCACCGCTTACATCACGGATCTCGGCATGACGGGACCCTGGGACTCGGTGCTCGGCGTGCGCGTCGACCGCGTGCTCGAAAAGTTTACGACGTGCCGTCCCGTGCGCTTCGAGGTGGCGGAGGGATCCGTCGTTTACTCAGCCGTGATCGTCGAGGTCGACGATGTGACGAATCGCACGCTTGCCATCGAGCGCGTCATGAAAAAAGCAAATTAGCAGGAGTTTTCTTTTTTGTATAGAATACAAGACATAAAGTTTATGGTTTTTCTATATTTTCTATGCAATGAATGAAAAATCTGAATAGGCAGAAAGACGCTGCAAGAAGATTTAGGAGGGAAGGCGAGCATGGAAGTTCTGAAGGTTTCAGCGAGGTCGAATCCGAATGCTGTCGCGGGAGCTTTGGCGGGTGTCATCCGAGGCGCGAACGCTGCTGAGATGCAGGCGGTCGGAGCGGGGGCGCTGAATCAGGCGATCAAGGCGATCGCCATTGCGCGCGGCTTTGTCGCGCCGCATGGTATCGATCTCATCTGCATTCCCGCCTTTACCGATATCGAAATTGACGGCGAGAAGCGCACGGCAATCAAGCTCATCGTCGAGCCGCGCTGAGGCTTTGCATGAGTTCAGTAAGGGAGTGAGGTTCTGGTGTCCAGCGATTTGCATACGCATACATCGTATTCCGATGGGAAGATGACACCCGAGGAGCTTGTGACGGCGGCAAAGGAGGCGGGACTTCGCTACATCGCGATCACGGATCACGATACGGTCGACGGCGTCACGCATCTTTATGAAGAAGGTCTGCTGTCCAAGAAGGGGCTCGGCATCATCCCGGGCATCGAGTTCAGCGCGCACCATGAGACGCGTGAAATCCATATCTTAGGGTACAATGTCGACATATATCGGCGCGATCTTCTCGACCGTTTGAACGATGTCGGAGAAGCGCGCTGGAGTCGCTTCTCCGAGATGGTGGGGAAACTGCAGGAACTCGGCTATGGTGTCACGGAGGCCGATGTCCTGCGTGTGGCGGGGACGAGCAAGTCCATCAGCCGTTCGCATATCGGACGCGCCCTCGTGAGCAAGGGTTTCTTCCCGAGCGTGCGCGAGGCGTTTGACGCCGTGCTTTCCAAGGGGCGCCCCGCCTACGTCTCGCACTATCGCCTGGAGCCCGAGGAAGTCATAGCGCTCATCAAGGATGCGGGCGGCACGCCCGTCCTCGCGCATCCGAAACTCATCGGCGATGATGCGCTCGTGGAGCATTTGCTCGATTCGGGCATAGAGGGAATCGAGGCGTTCTATCCGCAGCACGATACGGTCGACACGCAGCGCTACATCGGCATGGCGGAGCGCCGCCATCTGCTCGTGACGGGCGGCTCGGATTTCCATGGCTTTGCTTCGCGCTATCCGCAGGAGCTCGGCATCTTCACCGTGGATGACTCGTATGCGGAAAAGCTTTATAAACCGCGAATGAATCTTTAGACATGTTGTGCCTTAGCCTTCATTAGCTGGAGTTTGTCGAAGAAGCAGGAGAGAAAGAATATGGACGTCATAGCATTCGTAGGCCCGAGCGGCACAGGCAAGAGCCACCGCGCCTTGCTCGTGGCGCATCAGCATCAGGCGGACGCCATCATCGATGACGGCATCTTGATCAAGGACGGCAAGATCATGGCGGGCTCTTCCGCCAAGATGGAAAAGAGCAAGATCATGGCGGTGCGCCGCGCCATCTTCGTCCTGCC
>CAMURM010000279.1 GCA_947097535.1 uncultured Selenomonas sp. | reverse complement strand
GAGCTCGACGAGAAGTGGGACTATATCGCCGAAGTCCTGCGCCCGCGCCTCAGCCGCTTGGGAGAGATCGGCGATGCGATTCACTTCCTCAGAGAAATGCCCGATTACGACCTCGACTGCTACACGAACAAGCGCAACAAGACGAATGCCGAAAAGGCGCGCGCGCTTCTGCCCGAGGCGCTTCCCATGCTCGACAGCCTGGAGCCTTGGATGCCCGACGCCATCAACGCGGCGCTCGACGCCTTCGTCGAAGCGCGCGGCGAGAAGAAGGGCGCCGTCATGTGGCCGCTGCGCATCGCCGTCTCGGGGCAGAAAGTCACGCCGGGCGGCGTCACGGAAGCGCTCTTCATGCTCGGCAAAAAAAATTCTCTCGATCGCCTCAAAAAAAGTCTTGCCAAATTGCAGAGTATGTAATATAATAAGGCTTGTTCACGAGGCTCCTTCGTCAAGTGGTTAAGACACCGCCCTCTCACGGCGGGTTCATGGGTTCGAATCCCATAGGAGTCACCAGGAAATTCCGGGCTGAAGCCGTTGGCTTCAGCTCTTTTTTTATTTCGAAAGCACGGATAAATTCAGGGCTTCATTTTAGCCGCGTTTCCCTAAGGAGAAATTCCCCTTTGACAAACTGCGGCGACTAATCTATAGTTGAACCATAGATTCGTCGAAGGAGGCTGAAACATGAAATATATCAAGCGTCACATCGAGGCCGCCGTGGCAAGAGCACAGCGCTCCTTCAAAGCGCTGCTCGTCACCGGCGCACGTCAAACGGGGAAATCCACGCTGCTCAAAGAATCATATCCCGAACGCACCTATCTGACATTCGACGACCCGCTCCTCGTAGAGCAGGCGCGCACGGAGCCGGGACTCTTCTTTCGCAATCACGCCGTGCCCCTGACCTTGGACGAGGTGCAGTACATCCAGGAGCTTTTCCCCTATATCAAATTGGCGTGCGACGCCCGCACCGATACAGGGCTCTTCTTCCTGACAGGCTCACAGTCCTTCCATCTCATGCAGCATGTATCCGAATCCCTTGCCGGACGCATTGCCATCTTCGAGCTCTCGGGGCTTTCCCTGCGCGAGATCGACGGCTGCGACTTCGCGCGCCCCTTCATTCCCTCAGCCGAATACATCGAAGAGCGCGCCAGATCCTGCGTGCATCATGAAGATCTCTGGCAGCCGATTCATCGCGGCAGCTATCCCGCCCTCTACGCCTCCGATGCCGACACGCAGCTCTTTTACGCCTCCTACGTCCAGACGTATTTGCAGCGCGACGTCAACGACCTGCTGAAGGTCAAGGATCGTCTGAAGTTCCTGCGCTTCTTGACGGCCATGGCGGCGCGGACAGGGCAGCTGCTGAACTACAGCAAGCTTGCCGAGCAGGCGGACATCTCCCTCGCCACAGCCAGAGAATGGACTTCTGTGCTCGAAGCCTCGGGCATCATCTACATCCTGCCGCCCTTTTCCAACTCCGCCCTGCGGCGCGCGATCAAGACGCCGAAGCTCTACTTCCGCGACACGGGGCTCGTCTGCTTCCTCACGAAGTATCCCTCGCCTGAAACAGCGATGAACGGCGCCCTGGCAGGCGAACTCTTCGAGACCTTCGTCGTCTCCGAAGTTCTCAAGAGCTTCTCCAACGCCGCCGCAGACTATCGCATGAGTGTTTCTTACTACCGCGGCAAGGATAAAGCGGCGGGACGCGAAGCCGAAATCGACCTCCTCATCGAGGACGCCGATACGATTTATCCCGTGGAGATCAAATTGACGGCAAACCCGAAGCTCGCCATGACGAACGCTTTCGATACGCTCGATAAAGTCAAGGGCAAGAAGCGCGGCACAGGCATCCTCCTCTGCATGTACGACAAGCCTCTCTGGCTGAACGAGAAAACGATCGCCCTGCCCGTAGAATATATCTGAAAGCGGCGTACAAATCAGCTGTTTTGCGGTATAATAAAGGAAGCGCTGATAAAATGAAGTCGCCCAGATGTGTGAAGATGGGTGGCTGAATTTATCCGTGATTCCTAAAGGCGAAGGAGGCTGAAACATGAAGCACTACTACAGCACGATCAACGGCATCGTCACAACATTTTCCGACATACATCAGTCTGCGCAGAAAGGGGAAAGCATCTTAGTATACATGGAGCGCGCTGCCGAAAACGGTTTTGACACGGCGGAAATCCTGCTGCCGAGCATATCGTTCGTCAAGTACAGCGGCTTCGACGAGGCGGAGCGCGCCGAGCTGCTCGCTTTCGTACAGCGAAACAGCGCCTTGATCTGGGAAATCGCCCGCGAGGATGGTGAGATCGTTGCCGACGTGGGGTGAACAGCATCGTCTACAGCTGGTATCAGCATTTCGGACGCTTGTGAAAGAAGCGACCGGCTAAAGAACCCCCGCCAATCTTTCGATATACAGGATGAACCGATGCTTTTTCTCGCTATTCCTTATCTTTTGAAGGGAGCTGGCACTTATGCCAACGATATATTCCATGACGCAGGCGAACTACGGCATGTACCGCTTTGCGCAGAAGAGCGGCTATTCGCTTTTCGGCGGCGCAGGCGCTGCCGGTGCGCAGGGGGCGGGCTCGCTGTTCGGGGCGCGCTCTTCGCGTGCGACGGGCGGCCTTTCATCGCTCTTAAACGCACAGTCGAGCACGAACGCCTACGCGCTCATGAACCTCAAGGCGAACACGCGCTCTGTTCTAAAGTCCTACCACGAGGCGTCCGATGGTTTCTACAAGACATTCGATGCGGCGATGAGCGCCCTTTCCAAGAGCACCGCCTCGCTCAAGAACACGAACTTCAACGTCACGGGCGCGACCGAGGCCGATACGAAGGCGAATACGGACGCTGCCCTCAAGAGCGTCAAGGACTTCGTTTCAAACTATAACGATACGATCAAGATGTTCGGCGACTACTCCGATGTGTCGAGTCGTGCGGCGGGCATGGAAAAGCTCTTCGGCGATGCCTCGTACAAGGCGGACACCCTGCGTCAGGTCGGCATTACGGTCAACTCGACGGCGGGCACGCTCTCCGTCAATGATGCGGCGCTGACGAAGGCGCTCAAGGAAGAGCCGAACCGCGTCGAGAAC
>CAMURM010000278.1 GCA_947097535.1 uncultured Selenomonas sp. | reverse complement strand
TCCGAACTCGTGCGCGGCAAGACGGGACGCGTCATCGGCCACCTCATGGCGATGCTCACAATCGTCAAGGGTTTGCCGCTCGCCTACAACAAGGATTTGCAGGAAGACAAGGAAGGCGTGTTCGATGCCATCGACACGGTGAAATTCAGCCTCGCCGTCTACACCGCGCTCCTTCGCGGCATGACGGTCAAAGGCGACATCATGAAACGCGCCGTCACGGAAGACTTCTCCAACGCCACCGACCTTGCCGACTACCTCGTGAAGAAAGGCATGCCGTTCAGAAAAGCGCACGCCGTCGCAGGACGCGCCGTGCACCTCTGCATAGAGCAGGGCAAGTGGCTCGAAGACATGACTCTGGAAGAATTCCGCGCCTTGTCCGACCTCTTTGCGGACGATATAAAAGAAGCCATCCGTCCCGAAACCTGCGTGAAGAACCGCAATTCCTTGGGCGGCACCTCGTACAGCCAGGTCGCATGGCAGCTTGAAAAGGCGAAAGCGCTGCTTGATGAGGAAGGCAAGAAGCAGGAAGAGTTGAAGAAAGAGATTCGCATAGATTGATGGCAGCCCCTTGCCGAGTCAGACGTGACTGGCAAGGGGCTTTTTTATGACGTAAGGGGGCATTGGCAGGGAAATTTTGTTTGGAGACGAATGTTTGAGGTTCCAGCCGCGTTTTTTGGCACGTTCGTAACTTTTCTTATAGGCGTTGGTGAATTTGATGTGATAGGTCATTCTTGTTTAGCGCTCTGAGAGCAGCGCCTCGGTCAGCGCGTCCATGATTTCCTCTTCCCAGATGTAGTTGCCGCTGAACGTGCCCGCGCTGCGCGGATCATCGTCCTCGGCGACCGCCTCGCCGTTCATGATGTAGACGAAGCCGTCCTTCGTCCCTGGACGGAAGAAGACGCCGGAGAGAAGTCCGAACGCCTCGCCGTTGTGTCCAACGAGATTGACCTCATGCGCGCGGTTCACACGGGACGTACTGTTTCCGGCGATCTGCACCTCGCCAAGACCGTAGGAGAGCAGGGTACCGCCCCCCGTGCTGCCATTTTTCTGCGCTGCATCATACTGCCACTGGGGGCGCAGCATTTCTGCAATCGAGATGGGGGAGAGAATCTGCCGCCCATGGTAGCTGCCGCCGTTCATCAGCATTTCAAGACAGTGCGTCAGCTCCTCGTAGGAGATGCGCAGCCCGCCCTGCGGAGAGAGCATTGTTGCGTTCGTGCCGGGCACATAGCCCTTGAGCGGGAACCAGCCCTGAATATCCTCGGCGTACGGATTTTGCAGGTAGATGAACTCCTTTTTGGGCTGCTGTCCGCCGTAGTCGTCCGCCTTGCCGTACCAACGCCCAAATTCATTCCAGTGTCCGCTCTCATCCTTCTTTTGATAGATCGTGCCGAGCTTTGCAAAGTCGCGCTTTGCGAGATTGCCGGGGACATAGTCGGCGTGCGTGTCCAGCTCCTTTAGAAGGTGCTTCTTCTGGTAGCGGTCGAAGCGCTCGCCCGTGACCGCCTCGATGATTGTGCCCAATAGCCCGTAGTTGATGTTCGCATAGCAGAAATAGCTGCCGGGTGCCTCCTCGGCGGGGGCGAAGTGATCGCCGTTCTCGTAATAGCGCCCCTCGGGCTTGAAGAACTCGCGCACGCTGACCGATGGCGGGATGCTGTAGACCTTGCCGTCGCGCAGCGAGGACGTGTGACTCGCAAGCATCCGCACGGTGATGGGCGTGTCGGGATGGGCGGGATTCCGCAGAGAGAAGCCGAGATAGCGGCTCACATCATCGTCCAGACGGAGCTTTCCCGCCTCAACGAGCTGCATCAGCGTGAAGATAGTGAACTGCTTTGACACGGAGGCAATGCGAAAGCGCGTGTCGCGCGTGATCGGCTCCGCCGCAGTCCCATCCGGCGTCAGGAAGCGGCGGCTGCCCACAAAGTGACTGTAGACCTCCTGCCCGTTCCGATAGAGTACGACGCCGAGCCCCGGAACCTTTGTCCCCGTATCGCCGAGCATGGCATCGAGCCGTTTCGTGAGCTGCGCCTCTGCGGCAGGGGAGAGTGCGGCGGAGTGCGTACCACTCGTATCGGCTACCACGGTTGGCGCAGGAGGAACGGACGGCGCAGCGGCAAACGCCGCAGGCGCACCCAGGACGAGTGTCGCGCCGAGGACGATCGAAAGACGGCGCAGGATATTCATTCTGTTTCGCATGGGGAACTCCTTTCATACAAACGGGATCAGCCGGAATTTTGCTGAAGAATTACAGTACTTATTGTAGAATAAAAGCAATCCGTCGTACAATGGACTTTCACCCCAAAACGCGCTTTAGTGAAGTTGAATGCTTCATTCTCGGCGAAACGAGAAATAATGCTTGACAAGACATGTCCTTTTGAATAAAATATTTCTGTATGAGTCGTAGCAAGCGCGTCCATTAGCCCCGGAGCGCCGGCGGGCCATCATCTATGAAAATAATGCATTGCAATAGGTTGAGGGAGGATTCGCATGAAGACGACATTTATGGCGAATGCAGCGAATATCGAGCGCAAGTGGTATGTTGTCGACGCTGCCGGTCAGACGGTAGGTCGATTGGCCGCGGAAGTTGCCAAGGTGCTTCGCGGCAAGAATAAGCCGACCTTTACGCCGCATGTTGACACGGGAGATTTCGTCATCGTGATCAACGCGGAGAAGGCGGTATTCACAGGCAAGAAACTCACGGATAAGATGTATTTCCGTCATTCCGGATATCCGGGTGGCACGACGTTCACGGCGGCTGGCAAGCTCATGGAGAAGGCTCCGGAAAAGGTCATTGAGAAAGCGGTGCGCGGCATGCTGCCGAAGAATCGTCTCGGCGCGCAGATGTATCGCAAGCTCAACGTCTATGCCGGTTCGGAACACCCCCATGCAGCGCAGAAGCCTGAAGTGCTCGCGTTCGACATCCGTTGATTTCTGGAAGGAGGAGCTTTAATCCATGGCATTAGTCAGCTATTACGGCACAGGTCGCAGAAAGACCTCGGTTGCGCGCGTTCGCTTGGTTCCCGGTGACGGCAAGGTCACGATCAACGGCCGCGATATGGAAGAGTATTTCGGTCTCAAGACGCTTGA
>CAMURM010000277.1 GCA_947097535.1 uncultured Selenomonas sp. | reverse complement strand
AGAAAGGAGAAATCATGGAGCTTTCGGAGCAAATCGCCCAGCAGCTCATCAACGGCGTGTCGCTCGGCAGCATCTACGCCTTGATCGCGCTCGGCTATACCATGGTCTATGGTATCATCAAGCTCATCAACTTCGCGCACGGCGACATCTACATGGTCGGCGCATATCTCGGCTTCTTCGCCGTGACGAACCTCGGGCTTCCCATCGTGCCCGCGCTCATCCTCGCGATGATCATCACGGGACTCTTGGGCATCGTCATCGAGAAGCTCGCGTACAAGCCGCTGCGCCATGCGCCGCGCATCTCAGCGCTGATCTCGGCGATCGGCGTCTCACTCTTCTTGGAGTACGCGATGATGTACTTCGTCTCGCCGACGCCGCGCACCTTCCCGCCGCTCTTTCAAGACGTGGCCTTCAGCGTCGGCTCTCTCGTCATCAACGGACAGCAGATGCTCATCTTGGGCATCACATGCTTCCTCATGGTCGTCCTGACCTACATCGTGCAGTACACGAAGATCGGCAAGGCGATGCGCGCCGCGTCCTATGATACCGAAACGGCGCAGCTCATGGGCATCAACGCCGACCGCGTGATCTCCTTCACGTTCTGGATCGGCTCGTCGCTCGCGGCGGTCGCGGGCGTGCTCGTCGGCGTCTACTACAACTCGATCGACCCCCTCATGGGCATCATGCCCGGCATCAAGGCGTTCGTCGCCGCCGTGCTCGGCGGCATCGGCATCCTGCCGGGCGCCGTCGCAGGCGGGCTCATCCTCGGCATCGTCGAGGCGTTCGTCTCGGGCTTCGTCTCCTCGACGTTCCGCGATGCGGCGGCCTTCGCCATCCTGATTCTCGTCCTCCTCTTCAAACCTGCGGGGCTTTTCGGCAAGAACACCCGCGAGAAAGTGTAGGTGCGGCATGAATTTACGCAAGCAGGACCTCATCTTCTTCCTCTTCGGGCTCATCCTCTTTGCCGTTCTTCAGGGACTGATCACGGGGCGCGTCATCGGCTCTTTCTGGCAGCTGAACCTCCTGTTCCTCGGCATCAACATCATCTTGACGGCGAGCCTCAACCTCATCAACGGCTATACGGGACAGTTCTCGCTCGGCCATGCAGGATTCATGGCGGTCGGCGCCTATGCCGCCGCCATCCTGACGACGAACTTTCATGTGCCCTTTCCCCTCGCGCTCCTCGCAGGCACCATCGCTGCGGCGTTGCTCGGCGTGCTCATCGGCCTGCCGACGCTGCGCCTTCGCGGCGACTATCTCGCCATCGCCACCTTGGGGCTCGGCGAAATCATCCGCGTCGTGCTCATCAACATCGACTACGTCGGCGGTGCGGCGGGCTTCAAGGGCATCGCGCGCGACACGAACTTCGCCTGGGTCTTCTTCGCCGTGTTCCTGACGCTGTTCTTCATCAAGAACTTCGTGAACTCCACGCACGGCCGCGCCTGCATCGCGATCCGCGAGGACGAGATCGCCGCCGAGGCCATGGGTATTCCGACGACACGCTACAAGGTCATGGCGTTCGCCATCGGCGCAGGATTCGCAGGACTCGGCGGCGGGCTCTTCGCGCACACGCTGACGTATCTAAATCCAACGTCATTCACGTTCATGCAGTCCTTTTTCTTCCTCATCATGGTCGTCCTCGGCGGCATGGGCTCTCTGACCGGCTCCATCGTCGGCGCGTTCTTCGTCACGATCCTGCAGGCGGCGCTCGCAAGCTGGCCGGAATTTCGCATGATCATCTTCGCCGTCGCCCTGATCCTCTTCATGCTCTACCGCCCCAAGGGAATCTTCGGCTATGTGGAACTCACGGCATTCGGCCCGTTGAAGCGCATCTTCGGCAAAGGAGGTCAGGCGAATGGCTGAATTACTGAAAGCGGACGGCCTCGCGCAAGTCTTCGGCGGCCTGCGCGCCGTGTCAAACTTCAACATGGTCATCGAAAAGGGCGAACTCATCGGCCTCATCGGGCCGAACGGTGCGGGCAAGACGACGGCGTTCAACATGATCACGGGCGTCTACCGTCCGACCGAAGGCGAGCTTACCTTCAACGGCAAGAGCATCGTCGGCAAGAAGCCCAGCGAGATCACGGCACGCGGCATCGCACGCACCTTCCAAAACATCCGCCTCTTCTCCGAGCTGAGCGTCCTCGAAAACGTCAAGATCGCCTACCACACGCGCACGAAGTACACGGTCGCCGAAGCCGTGCTGCGCCTTGGCAGGTATTTCAAGGAAGAGCGCGAAATAGAAGAGAAGGCGAAGAAGCTTCTCGCCATCTTCCGCCTCGAAAAGCAGGCGCACGAACTCGCGAAAAACCTGCCCTACGGCGCACAGCGGCGCCTTGAGATCGCACGCGCGCTCGCCGCGAAGCCTAAGCTCCTCCTCCTGGACGAGCCGGCGGCCGGCATGAATCCGCAGGAGACGCAGGAACTCATGGAAATGATCCGCTGGATCAAGAAAGAATTCGGCTTGACGATCCTCCTCATCGAGCACGACATGAGCCTCGTCATGGGAATCTGCGAGCGCATCTATGTCCTCGAATACGGCGAAATCATCGCCGAGGGCACACCGAAAGAAATCAAGGAAAATCCCGAAGTCATTCGGGCCTATCTCGGCGGGGAGGCGTAAAGATGGCAGAAATCATGCTGAAAATCGACAACATCCACGTCTACTACGGCGCGATCCACGCGCTGAAGGGCGTGAGCCTCGAAGTCCATAAGGGCGAGATCGTCACGCTCATCGGCGCGAACGGCGCGGGAAAGTCCACGACGCTGCGCACGGTGTCGGGACTGCTCGCGCCCAAGAGCGGCAGCATCTCCTTCCTCGGGGAAAACATCGCGGGCATGCCCGCGCACGAGATCGTCAAGCACGGCATCTCACAGGTGCCTGAAGGGCGGCGCATCTTCGCTGAAATGAGCGTGCAGGAAAACTTAGAGATGGGCGCTTTCACGCGCAAGGACAAGGCGGGGGTAGAAAAAGACTTCGAGATCGTCTACAACCGCTTCCCGCGCCTCAAGGAACGCCGCAAGCAGCAGGCGGGCACGCTCTCGGGCGGCGAGCAGCAAATGCTCGCGATGGGACGCGCCCTCATGAGCCGCC
>CAMURM010000276.1 GCA_947097535.1 uncultured Selenomonas sp. | reverse complement strand
ACGCTTCCATATCGCCGTACTTGCCGCGCTCCATGATGTCATGAATCGCGAAGACGCCGCCCTTCTTCAGGACGCGAAGCGTCTCTTCGAGCATCGTCTGCCCCGAGACCTTCGGGATGTTGTGATAGACATAGTTGCTCGTCACCGCATCGAAACTCTCGTCGGGGAAATCGAGCTTGAGGGCGTCGCCCGGGCAGAACTCCGTATTCGTCACGCCCTCAGCCGCCGCATTCTCCTCGCAGATCCGCTGGCTGAACGAGGCGTAGACGCCGCGCCAGAGATCGACGCCGATCGCCTGGCACGCGGGATTTCCCTTCGCGCAGGCGATCGTCAGAGCGCCGCTGCCGCAGCCGACGTCGAGGATGCGCCCGCCTGCGGGAAGCTTGACAAATGCCGCCGTTCCCTCAACAATCTGCCGCGCCAACTGCCGCTTGCCGTCGTAAGAAAACATGCGGTAGAGGGCGATGAACCAAAATGTGAGGAGCGTCGAAGCGAGAGCCGCGAGCGCGAGGACGACATCGAGGGCGAGCCACGCACCCGCACGCGGCAAAAGGGCGAGTGCGAGTGCGAAGAACGCCCAGAAGAGAACAGCGGCAGCGAGCGCCGCCGCAATCATGCGGCGCGGCAGCCAGTTCTTGTAGTTCGGCTTTCTGCCCGTGCCGTCCTCGGGCGATTTCCCCACGCCCGCTTCCGGTACGGCCGGACTCTTACCGACATCCGTCACTTAGACCATCTCCTCGGGATGGAAGACCTCGTCGAACTTCTCGGGAGTGAGGAAGCCGAGCGCGACGCACGCCTCCTTGAGCGAGATATTCTCCTCGAACGCCTTGTGCGCCGTCTTCGCCGCCTTCTCGTAGCCAATGACGGGGTTGAGCGCCGTCACGAGCATCAGGGAGCGATGCAGGTTCTCGTGCATCTTCTCCTTGTTCGCCTTGATGCCGGAGACGCAGCGCTCATCGAAGGAGCGCAGGGAATCCGCCAAAAGGCGCACGGACTGCAGGAAGTTGTAAATCGTCACGGGCATGTAGACGTTGAGCTCGAAGTTGCCCTGCGAAGCTGCAATGCCGACCGCCGTATCGTTCGCCATGACCTGCACCGCCACCATCGTCGCCGACTCGCACTGCGTCGGATTGACCTTCCCCGGCATGATGGAGCTGCCCGGCTCGTTCGACGGGATCGTGATCTCGCCGAGGCCGCAGCGAGGGCCGCTCGCGAGCCAGCGCACATCGTTGGCGATCTTCATGAGGTTCGTTGCGAGCCCCTTCAAAGCACCGTGCGCGAAGACCATCTCATCCTTCGACGAAAGCGCGTGGAACTTATTCGCTGCTGTACGGAAGTCAAGCCCCGTGATATCGCTGACGACGCGCGCGACCTCTTCAGCGAAGCCCTTCGGCGCGTTGAGCCCCGTGCCGACCGCCGTGCCGCCCAGGGCGAGCTCCTTCAAAAACGGCAGCGTCGCCTCGATCTGTGCGCGCGAAGCCTTGAGCATGGCGAGCCAGCCGCTGATCTCCTGCGGGAAAGAAATGGGCACGGCATCCTGCAGATGCGTCCTGCCCGTCTTGACGATCCCTTCGCTCTCCTTCATCAGGCGCTCAAAGGTCGCAGCGAGCTTGTCGATCGACGGCAAGAGCTTGTCCTCGATGGCGACGACGGCAGCGATGTGCATCGCCGTCGGGAACGTATCGTTCGAGCTCTGCGACATATTGCAATGATCATTCGGGTGCAGCAGCTTTTCGCCCGCGATCTCGTTGCCGCGGTTCGCCAGTACCTCGTTGACGTTCATGTTCGACTGCGTGCCGCTGCCCGTCTGCCATACAGCGAGCGGGAAATGCCCGTCGAGCTCGCCCGCCAGGATCTCGTCCGCCGCCTTGGCGATGGCATCGCGGCGCTTCTCATCGAGCCTGCCGAGCGTCGCATTGGCAAACGCCGCCGACTTCTTCAAGATGGCAAAAGCGCGGATGATCTCCTGCGGCATCTTCTCCGTGCCGATGGGGAAGTTCTCAAAGCTGCGCTGCGTCTGCGCGCCCCAATAGCGATCCTTCGGCACGCGAACTTCGCCAAGAGAATCATGCTCGATCTTGTACTCCATAAACGTCTCCTCCTTCATCTCCAAAACTCCCGCCCCAAGCGCGAGAATACAAAAGCGCCGGAAATGTCCGACGCTTTCAGTGTAGCACATTTGAGAATATTTTTCAATATCAATCTTCCCACATGCCATCCTCCGTCACAGGGAACGATATCTAACCAAAGTTCATTAAAATGCGTTCCCATTACTTTTCCCACCTCTCCCAACAATCCTCATTCTAACAGAGGAATTTTCCACCTCTTCCCTTCACACACTTCATTCGCCCAACCGCGCCGCCACCATCTCGTCGAGCGCCAGCAGCATCGCATAATACCGCCCCTTCACAGCCGCATAAATCGCACGCGCCGTTTGCTCATTGTATGTATGCGCGGAAAGATTCCGCTTTTCCAGCATATCGAGCCAGCCTTCCGCCTCTTGGATCAAACCTTGCTTCCAGCCCTCACGTATGCTGCCGCGCGGACTGCTCACTTCGATTCCCTCATAGGCAAGCACGGCCTTCATCAGCTTCCATGCCAGCTCAAAAGAAAACTCGAAGCGCTGGATCGTCGCATCGAGATACAGCTCATCCTCATCCGGCTCCTTCTGCAGTGCCGCCTGCAAGCGCTGCAACGCGCGATGATAATCCTCCCATTTCAATCGAATCTGTGAATCTGTCATACACGCACCGCCTTTTTCGCCTATTTTCAGCAGAAGCCTACCCTCGTCATCGATCGCTTGCCGCAATCTCTCATTCGTTTGCCGCTCATAATCAACGAGATCGAACGTATACGGCAAGTCGCTTCGCTCGAAAGCCTCCTGCAAGATCCCCCGCACCTCAGCCGCGCCCACAAAAGCAAGATCGACATCCGAGCTAGGCCGCGCCTCCCCCCGCGCCCGCGAGCCGAAAAGCTTCACCCAGCGAAGCTTTTCCCTTTGCGCATAGAAGATTCGATATATCGCTTTCCAATGCCTCGCTGGCAAACCGTACATGGTGTCACCTCGGGTTCTTGTTTATGGTTCAGACTTTCTGCGCCTTCATCGTTTCCGCCTTTTCCTTTCGGAAAAGAAGCA
>CAMURM010000275.1 GCA_947097535.1 uncultured Selenomonas sp. | reverse complement strand
GGACAGCGCAGATGCGTGAAGATGGGTGGCTGAATTTATCAGTGGTTCCTTAGCATTACACGACCGAAAAGTCGATACCCGACCGAGCTGTACCGTGGAAGTATTCGATATAGACAGGATCGCCGCCCATTTTCAAGAAAGCCTTGCCTTGATCCAAGAGCAATCAAACCATATCAGCAGCATTGCCTCCCAAAACCAAATCGTTGCTGACGACATGCTGCGGGCGCAGGTCGTATTTATCGAAAGCGCCTTCGACTACTATCTCCATGAGATCATCAAACTTGGCATCGTAGAGATGTATCACAGGGAATGGATTGTCGATAAAACAGAGAAATACACCAACCTTTCTCTTACCATGTCGGATGTTGAAACCGCCTTGCAGGAACGCGATGCGGATCATTGGCTGAAAAACTGGATCAGCGCGGAATACGCCTCAAGAACTCTCCTGTCGTTTTCCGAGTTTAAAAATGTATGTAATCTGCTCGGTTTATCGATGCAAAAAATCTCTCAAGTTTTTTATCAGCGAGGTTCTGACATAAAACCACAGGATAAATTGAGAACTTTCATCGATGACCTGTACCATCACCGCAATCGCATCGCCCATCAATCGGATCGTCGCCGCGACAATGCGGAGCGGCAATAGATAAAGAAAGAAATGGTGGCAGATTATTTACAGACAATCCAGCGCATTGTCGACGCCATAAATGCGCAAATCAGAAAAAACCTTCCTGCTTCTAAAAACAAATAATTTCCAAAAGAAACCCGCTGTCCGAAAAATGACAGCGGGTTTCCTTTGTTCAGATTGCGTTTCTCGTCTTCTTATCCGTCGAGCCAATCCCGCCAAACTTCCTCGTACATCGCCTCGATCTCGCGCACGTAGCTTCTGCCGTCCATCACGGGCGACTGCTGCATCATCGGGCGCAGGTTCTTGTGGAGCGCCGTGAGGAGCTCGCGGTCTGCGGCGAGGGCGGCGGCTTTTTCGATGTATTCTTCAGGCGATTCTGCCGCGAGCTCGCCGAGGCCGACGTTTTCGAGGAGCGAGAGGCCGAAGCGCGTGCCGTGGCGCGTGCCGAAGCGCGTCACGACGGGCGTGCCCATGTAGAACGCCTCGCACGTCGTGCCGCCGCCCGTATAGGGGAAGGTGTCGAGCGCGACATCCATGTCCATGTACTCTTGGATGTAGTCGCGCGTCATGGCGCGCACCTCGATCTGCTCAGGGCGGCAGCCGAGGGAGATCGCCCTTTGGCGCAGGGCTGCGGGATTCCACGCCTTGAGCAGCAGCTTCGCGCCCGGCACGCGCGCGAGAAGTCGGATCCAGATGCGCAGCATATCGTCGGAGATCTTCGCCGAATTGTTGAAGCAGCCGAACACGGGGCGCTCGTGCGGCTGCCAGTCGATCGTGCTCTTGAAGACCATCTCGAACGGCGTGTAGCAAAAGTGCGAGTGCGAAAGGCGCAGGAGCTTCTCCGAAAAGAGCGCCGCGCCCTTCCCGGGCGGGTCGAGAAAGACATCGGACAAATAGTAGTCGACCGCCTTGAGCCCCGACGTGCTCATGTAGCCGATGCCCGTGAGCTGCACGGGCGCCGCCTTGTAGCCGAGCGTCGCCAGACTGTGCCCGCCGTCCGTGTGTCCGCTGAGGTCGAAGAGGATGTCGATCTCGTCGGCGGCGATCGCCCGCGCGCGCTCCTTCGCCTCGGGGAGCGCGATGTTGCGCCAGTTATTGCCGAGGGACTTCATCTGCTCAGCCGACGCGTCATCAAAGCCGCCGAGGTCGTAGCAATAGACGTCGAAGCGCTCGCGGTCGGCGAGCGCAAGAAGCTGCATCATGAAGCAGCTCATGACGTGCGTCTTGAAGTTCGACGACAGGTAGCCGACGCGGATCTTCCCGTGGCGGCGGTGAAGCTCGCGCTCATGGCAGAGCTCCTCCTCGTGGCGGAAGAAGCGGTCGTAGGGGAAGTGACTCTCGGCAAGCTCTTCGTCGCTGACCTGCGGCAGATAGTGCAGAACCATGAGGTAGTCGCTGTAGAGCTTTCTCTGGTGCGCGAGGTAGGGCGCGAGGATGACCGCCTCGCGATAGGCAGCGGCGGCTTCTTCGATCCTGCCGATGAAGTGCCGGAAGTAGCCGAGCCTGCCATAGAGAAAGCTCTTCTCGCCGCGCGCAAGCTCCGCCTCATGCTGCAGAAAATATTCTATGCGCTCGACGCCATGCTCCCATCTTCCTTCATCCTGCAGAGTGGCAAGCTCTTCTGTGATTTTCGGAAAATCCTTCATCCCTCTTCCTCCATTTTCTTCTCCACCGCCAGTTCATAGAAGCGCTCAATCTCCGCCATGTAGCTCGTCGCCTGCATGACGGACGAAGCGGCGAGGCGCGAGCGAAGCGTCCTGTGCAGCTCATCGAGAAGCGCCGCATCGTGCGCGAGCGCTGCCGCCTTCTCGATGTAGGCTCTGCCGTCGGCTGCGGCAAGCTCATCGAGTCCGACGTTCTTCAAGAGCGAGAGCCCGAAGCGCGAGCCGCGCCGCCTGCCATAGCGCGTGACGACGGGCACGCCCATGTAGAGCGCGTCGCACGTCGTGCCACCGCCCGGGTACGGCCAGGTGTCGAGCGCGATGTCGACCGCCAGCCAGCGCTCCATGTAGTCGCTCGTCGCCGGCTCCAGATCGACGCGCGCGATGTCGATCTGCGCCTTCGCCAGGCGCTGCAGCACCTCCTCCTGCAGCGCGGGCGCGAAAAGCTCCTGGCACTTGAGGAGGAGGCGGCTCTTCGGCACGCGCGCCATGATCTCGCGCCAACAGAAGAGCATCTCGTCCGTGATCTTGTACCAATGGTTGAAGACGCCGAAAACGATATATCCCTTCTCTCGGCTCGGCGCACCTGCCGGCTCGGGCGCCGCGCTCTTCGCCGTGTAGAGGAACTGGCTCGTCAGGCATACAGGCTCTTCCGTAAAGAAAGCGTCGTGCGCGGGCGGATCGACGATATCATCTGTCAAAAAGTAATCGACCGCAGAAAGCCCCGTCGTGTTGACGTAGCCGAGTCCCGATACCTGCACGGGCGCGGGCCGATAAGCGAGCACAGGCAGAGCGCCGCCCGCGCTATGCCCCGCGAGGTCGACGAGGACGTCGATCTCGTCGGCGCGGATCTG
>CAMURM010000274.1 GCA_947097535.1 uncultured Selenomonas sp. | reverse complement strand
GAGGACAGTGCAGATGTGTGAAGATGGGTGGCTGAATTTATCAGTGATTCCTAAAGAAAGGGCTGTCGTACAATTTCGGTACGACAGCCTTTTTATTTTTTGAGATTTGACAGACCATTTTCGATTGTAACTGTCGGAATCTGTTGAAAACCCAATTTTATCAGTTATAACTGATGAATTTGTGATTTCGCCGTTGGAAATCAGTCATAGATGTGCTATGCTGTGAGAAGTCACGGAAAAGGAGGCTGCTCTTCATGATCAAACGCGAACTGTATATGAAACGCATTCGTCCGTTTATCGGGACGGATTTGATAAAGGTCATGATCGGTATGCGCCGCTCTGGTAAATCGGTCATGCTGGAGCTCATAAAAGAAGAGCTGGTGGAGTCGGGCGTCAGTCCGGCACAATTTATCTCCGTCAACTTTGAAGATCTGAACTACGCCCATGAGTTCGACATGGGCAGAGACGGCATCAAGCATCGCAATATCCGGGATTTCCTCTTAGCAGAAGTGTGGAACTAACACGGATACCCGCCGCAGTGAAACGCTGCGACGGGTATTTTCAGGGTGCTGTTATTTTTTATACTTCTTGCTGCACGGCGAGGGTCTGTTGCTCTGCTGCGGCTTTGCGCTTGCCGTTCCAACTATATTGGATTGTCAGCACGGTGAGCGCCGCGATGAACATGAAGAGCGCCATGAGAAAGTAGCCCGTGTCGAAGGAGCCTGTTTCCGTCTTGAGCCAGCCCATCATGTAGGGGCCGACCCAGCCGCCGAGGTTGCCGCAGGAGTTGATGAGGGCGACGCTGCCGGCGGCGGCGGAGCCGGAGAGGAAACTCGTCGGGATCGTCCACCAGACGCCCATGGCGGCGTAGATGCCGATGGCAGACAGGCAGACGAGGAAGAGTGCCGTATACATATTATCGGCAAAGGGGCTGAGCCCTAGCCCGACGGCGCCGACGAAGAGAGCGCCCGCGACGTGCCAGACCTTGTCGCCCGTCTTCGTCGAGGTCTTGCCGATGATGACCTGCACGAGGAGTGCCGCCGTCATCGGAATGGCGATGGCGCCGCCGAGGAATCCGGTCGACCAGCCCGAAAGCCCCTTGAGCACCGTCGGCATCCAGAAGTTGAAGCCCCAGAAGCCGATGACCCACATGAAATAGATGAAGCAGAGCTTCAAGACCTTGGGATCGGAGAAAGCCTGAAAAATCGTGTACTTCTTGACGCTCTGCATACGCGCCTGCTCTTCTTCGTACTGGCGGTTCAAGTATTCCTTTTCTTCTGCGCTGAGCCAGGAAACCTGGTCGGGCTTGTCCTTGACGAAGTAGAAGAAAAATACGGCGAAGAGGAGGGCGGGCGCTGCCTCCAAGATGAACAGTTCCTGCCAGCCGTGCATGCCGAAGAAAGAGGTCTGCAGCAGGAATCCCGCGAGCGGTGCGCCGACGATCGTTGAGATGAGAAGTGATGTCAGCATGAGGGAATTGGCGCGCGCTCTCTCCCTTTCGGAAAACCAACGCGCGAAGAGCACGGAGTAGATGACGGGGTAAAGGCTCGCTTCCGAGGCGCCGAGCAGGAAGCGGCAAAGGTAGAACTCCGTCTGCGTCTGCATGAATGCCATGAAGATGCAGACAAGTCCCCAGGTGAACATGATGCGTGCGATCCACTTCGCGGCAGAAAAGCGGGCGGCGATGAGGGCGCCGGGGATTTCCAGGAGCAGGTAGCCCATGAAGAAGATGCCCGCGCCTGCGCCGAAGATTTCGGGCGTGATCCAGTCGAGATCCTGCGTCATCGTCAGCGCTGCATAGGCGATGTTCACGCGGTCGATGCAGGCGATGATGGACACGAGGAAGACGGGCAGGATGATGCGCAGGTCGCGCTTTCGTCTGAGACGGGCGAGATCCAAATTTTCCATAATGATTCCTCCTAAAATAATGCAGGATGATAAACAAAAACTCCGCCCCTCGAAAGGGACGGAGAATTATCCGCGGTACCACCCAGATTCCCGCGTGAAGCGGGCGCTTGCCGCGTACAGTCATACGCGCTTCCTCTAACGCGGAAGGGACGGCTCGGCTTACTCGATTTCAGCTTCGCTTCTCGGGGAGGATTTTCGCTGCAGGGCGGGCTGCCGCTTTTCAGCATGGGGCGGCTCTCTGTAAACTCGCGTTTTGCATCTACTCTTTCCCGTCATCGAATTTTGACGGTGTATTCATTTTCGTAATCTGTTAACTTGTAATCTCGATGAAGCATAATATACTCCTCAAAAAGAAATATGTCAAGAGGTGGAAAAAATATTTTTCTTCTTTGGCTGTTTTCATTTCTTTTGTTATACTGAATACTGAGGTTGAAAAACGTCAGAAGATAAAATGCGTCAGGAAGGAGCAGCACCATGTATTTTCGCACACAGCAGTATTACCGCATCAACCGCCGTCTGAAAAAGGCGTATCATGCCTGCATACGAAACGGCGGCACGGAGGAGGAGGCGCGGGCGATTCGCGAGACGAATGCGCACATCGTCGAACTTTTCGCCCATGGCGGACTCATCAGTCACGAATGGGCGGCGGCCTTGGGGCACTCTCATGGGAAAGAGGAAGAGGAATGAAGAGGGTCGTTCCTCCTAAATTGAATACGACCTGATTGACATGAAATAAAGGATGTGGTACACTATCTATTTTCTTCCATGAATTGCAAATCTGTGCTATAATAGACGCAGACAGTTTTTGATTTCCATGAGGATTTTCATGGGGAAGGGCAGGGGGTGCAGAATTGCTTCAGGTTGGTGATACGGTTGTCTATCCGATGCACGGCGCGGGTGTGATTTCCGGCATAGAGGATTGCGAGGTGCTCGGCGAGGGCAAATCCTACTACGTGCTCAAGATGCCGTTGGGCAACATGAAGGTCATGATACCGACGGATAATGTGGACAATATGGGCCTGCGGGACGTGATTCCCGAAACGCAGGTCGAAGAGGTCAAGGATGTGCTGCAGATGGCGCCGGAGCGCGCGACAGGCAGCTGGAACAAGCGCTTTCATGCGAACCTCGAACGCATGAAGAGCGGCGATATATGCGACGTGGCAGCCGTGGCGCGAAACCTCGTCCTGCAGGATCGCCTGCGCAAGATTTCGAGCGGCGAGCGGCGCCTTCTGG
>CAMURM010000273.1 GCA_947097535.1 uncultured Selenomonas sp. | reverse complement strand
GCAGCCGACCCGTACTAATATGCCGAGGGCTTGACTCGCAGGGGCGTCGGATTCGTGGAACGAATCCGCGAACGCCCCGCGTGCGAAAACGTCCCAAGAACCAAGCCCCGAAGGGGCGCAGGTGATTGGCTGACGTTGACCGCTACTGACCTCCTCGAGGCAGGAGGAAGCAGCGAAAACGCGCGTAAATTTTCGCCGTAACCTAAAATGTTCGATTGTCTTCTGTATAGTTTTGAGGGTGCACCGAAGTACCTTCACACAAAATCCAGTGGCGATAGCTGAGTGGTTCCACCTGTTCCCATCCCGAACACAGTCGTTAAGCACTCATACGTCGAAAGTACTTGGTTGGAGACGACCTGGGAGGATAGAAAGCTGCTGGTTCAACGCGAAAACGCCTGCGTATGCAGGCGTTTTTCGGTTATGCGGGATTCATTCAGATATAAAGAGCGGTGAACGTCGGAAATCTTCGCCATGCCTTCCAATCTTGGGAAGGCAAAGACGGCGAAGCTCTGTGGCGTGAACATCAACAGCAAGCATGTTTTCCAAGGGCGAGCGCTCCTGCGGCGAACATCTTGCCGGATCTTTCAAGAAATGGCTCGTCTTGCTTACGAGCGGAAGCGTGCCTCTCTGTTTGATTTCGTGCAGCATATCCTTGCCCGTGCGATTGAACGCGAGTACGCGCCCGTAAAGAGCGCCCGCTTCGTCAAACGTATGGACTTCCTCTTTCCGAAGGCGCAGCAGAAGATGAAGGAGCAGCCGTTGGATGCGGCTCTTCGGATAGCGGCGGCTGCGGCATTCGTTCAGTAATTCCTCCAGGGAGTGGCAATGAGCGGCGACGCGCAGGAGCCTGTTTTCCAACCCTTCGTTGAAGCTGTAGATTTCCTGCAGCCTTCCTGCACTATGATGTTCAAGCTCGGCGAGAAGCGGACGAAGGAGCAGCTCCGTTTCCGGAATCGCGCCTTCGGATCGAGCTTTGAGCAAGGCTTCTGCACCGCTCGCAGGAAGGACTTTGGCAAGGCGTTCTCTTTCGGGCAGAGGAGCATAGATTTCCCGGCGAATGGCGCTCGCACTGGCATATCTTTCATAGAGCTCTTGATCATGGTAGGCGGCACCGACTCTTTGGATAATCAAGGGTTCGATCGGAAGACGGCTCTTTTTCAAGGTACGCAGATACTCGATCGCGAGGATGTTGTTCGGCTTTTTGAGAAGCGCCTCATCTATGCTGCAGGTTTCTGCAATCGCGCGACTCAGTGCCGCAGCGTAAGACATGCCGCTTCGGACAGCGACATGGAGCTTTTCCTGAACTTCCTGCGTGTCCATGGAAGCCGCTGCACGTTGGAGCACAGCGGCGCTGCTTTCCGCGCCGAATGCCAGACCGTCAGCGATGCCCAGACGTGCGAGCAGCGATACGCCGCCTCGCGCAAAATCCTGCGCACTTCGCACGGCGAAGGCTGTCGGCAGTTCCAGCACGAGATCGACACCGCCGAGGACGGCGTGGTACGCACGCTGCCATTTGTCGAGAATCGCCGGGCAGCCGCGCTGTGTGAAGCTGCCGCTCATCACAGCGATGATGCGAGCACGGGGGTGATGCTGTCGTATGGTATTGATCTGGTGAATATGCCCGTTATGGAAGGGATTGTATTCTGCAATGATGCCGATGGTGTGCATGGAAGAAGCTCCTTTTATCAGTTCTTTCTTTAGTGTATCATAGAATCATGCGTTGCAGATATTTTTTTGGAGGTCATAATGAAAAAGAAAGTCGCGGTAGCGATGAGCGGCGGCGTAGACAGCTCGCTTTGCGTTGCTCTTTTGCAGGAGCAGGGGTATGAGGTGCTCGGTATAACCATGCGGCTTTCCGATGATAGCCGTGAGGTGACGGGTGTTTCCACTGCGGCGAAGGACGCCAAACGAGTGGCGGATTTTCTTGGCATTGAGCATGTAGTCGCTGATTTCCGCACACTTTTTTCGGAAAGAGTCGTCGATTATTTCCTGACGGAATACTTGACAGCGCGCACACCGAATCCTTGCGTGGTCTGCAATCGCATCCTGAAATTCGGCGAACTCTTTGCTTTTGCGAGGGAAAAAGGCGCTGATTTTCTTGCCACAGGACATTATGCCCGCATAGAACAGGAGGCGGATGGAGCTGTCGCTTTGAAGAAAGGCAAAGATGTAAAGAAGGATCAATCGTATGTCCTCTACCGCTTGCCGCGTGAAATTTTGCCGCATATCCTTTTTCCTCTGGGAAATTACCGGAAAGAGGAGACGCGCACCATAGCAAAACGGCGTGGCTTTCCTGTGGCAGACAAGGCGGAGAGTCAGGAAATCTGTTTTGTGCCCGAGGATGACTATAAGGCGTATCTGTCGCAGCATAGACCGCATAGTTTCCATGCCGGGGATATTGTCAACATGCAGGGAGAGGTTCTCGGACAGCATCGCGGACTGCCTTTTTATACGATCGGACAGCGAAAGGGTCTGGGCATTGCGGCGGAGCAGCCGCTCTATGTCATCGCGCTTGACAGAGAGAACAACCGCGTCATCGTCGGTGAGAATGAAGCCGTATATGCCTCCTCCCTTTTGGCGAAGGATGTGAACTGGCTGATCGATGCGCCCGTTGGGGAAATTTCGGTGCGTGCAAAGATCCGCTATGGCAATCGTGAGGCGGAGGCACACGTCCTGCCGATGAGCTATGGGCGCGTCAGGGTCGCCTTTCCTGAGCCGCAGCGTGCTGTGACGCCGGGGCAATCCGTCGTCTTTTATGCGGGAGATCGCCTTTTGGGCGGCGCCGTGATCGAGAGTTAGGCGTGGAAAAATTCCTTGACGCATAGAACTTTATGTGATATTATAGGCAGGTAGTTCAAGAAGGAGCCGCCGCTTCTCACCTGCTGGCATGGGTCAGTCGGGTTTCATAATGCAGTTTTGCAATGTGTAGGGGTGGCGTCTGCCGCCCTTTTTTGCTTGTTCACCAGGAGGTGTTTTCCCATTAGCAGGGAGTCTTTAAGGATCAACGAGGAAATCCGCATTCGAGAGGTGCGCGTCACGAGCGCATCGGGCGAGCAGCTTGGCATCATGGCGACACGCGATGCCTTGCGCATGGCGGAAGAGCAGCATCTCGATCTCGTCGAGGTTGCGCCGAAAGCGAAGCCTCCTGTCTGCC
>CAMURM010000272.1 GCA_947097535.1 uncultured Selenomonas sp. | reverse complement strand
TCTCGGCGTACATCCCGACGAACGTCATCTCGATCACCGACGGTCAGATCATGCTCGAAACCGACGCGTTCTACTCGGGCATCCGTCCGGCGATCAACGTCGGTCTTTCCGTTTCGCGCGTCGGCGGCTCGGCGCAGATCAAGGCGATGAAGCAGGTCGCGGGCACCTTGCGCCTCGACCTCGCACAGTATCGTGAGCTCGCTGCCTTCGCGCAGTTCGGCTCCGACCTCGACAAAGCGACGAAGGAGCAGCTCGATCGCGGCGCACGCATGGTCGAGACCTTGAAGCAGCCGCAGTACACGCCGCTCGCCGTCGAGGATCAGGTGCTCGTGCTCTTCACGGCCGTGCGCGGCTTCCTCGCGGACATCCCCGTCGAGAAAGTCGTCAAGTTCCAGGAGGACTTCATCAAGTTCATGCACGCAAGCCATGCCGATATCGGCAAGAAAATCGCTGAGCAGAAGAAGCTTGACGATGCTTTGGAAGCCGAGATCAAGAAGTGCATCGAGGGGTTCAAGGAGACGATTTCTTACAGGGTCAAAGAATAATAGCGAGGTGATTCATTTTGGCTAGCTTGCAGGATATACGCCGAAGGATCAAGAGCGTAAAAAGCATCCAGCAGATCACGAACGCTATGAATATGATCGCGACCTCAAGGCTGCGCCGTGCCAAGGATGCGGCGACGAACAACCGCCCCTACGCGGAAAAGATGGCTGAGGTGGTCAAGGACATCGCGGCGAATGCCGGCGATTTCAGCCATCCGCTGTTGGAGACGCATCCGGACGGCAAGACGCTCTATCTCGTCTGCGCCGCTGACAAAGGGCTTGCGGGTGCTTATTCGAGCAACGTATTCAAGCTCACCCTCAGTCTCATAGAGGACAAGTCGAAGACGACGCTTGTGACAGTGGGCCGCAAGGCGCGCGATCATTTCAAGCACAGAGGCTTCGACGTCGCGGAATCCTACATCGGCATCAGCGAGCGTCCGACTTACGAAGAAGCGCGCACGATCGCCCAAAATCTTACGAATCGCTTCACCGAAGGCGGCATCAAGGAGATCCACATGGTCTACACGCGCTTCATCTCGTCGATCAGCTGCGTGCCGGAAACGATGCAGCTCCTGCCCTTTGCAGGGCTCGGCGAGGCGAAGGAAGGCCCCCATGCGGAGTACATCTACGAGCCGTCGGCGGAGGAAGTCCTGGGCTTCCTGCTGCCTCAGTACCTCGTAACGACGGTGTACGCGGCACTCTTGCAGTCCGCCGCGAGCGAACTCAGCTCCCGCATGAACGCGATGAGCAACGCGACGGATAACGCCGAGGAACTCATCCGTAAGCTCGACCTGCACTACAACAAAGTGCGTCAGGCTGGCATAACCCGCGAGATCACCGAGATCGTGGGCGGTGCGGAAGCCTTGAAGTAAGGAGGTTTAGCATTGGCTAAAGGTAAAGTCGTACAGGTCATCGGACCTGTCGTAGATATCGAATTTTCGGCGGGAGAGCTGCCGGCCATCCTCAATGCCATCACGATCCAAGGCAAGGTGGAAGACCTCGACATCGACCTCGTCGTCGAAGTCATGCAGCATCTCGGCGACAGCGTCACGCGCTGCATCGCCATGAGCTCGACGGACGGCCTCATGCGCGGCATGGAAGCGGAAGACACGGGCGCGCCGATCAAGGTGCCTGTCGGCGATGCGTGCCTCGGGCGCGTCTTCAACGTGCTCGGCCGCACGGTCGATCACAATCCCGCTCCTGTCGGCAATAAGGAGTCTTGGCCGATCCATCGTCCGGCGCCGAAGTTCGACGAGCAGGAGACATCGACGCAGATCCTTGAGACGGGCATCAAAGTCGTCGACCTCATCGCCCCGTACTCGCGCGGCGGCAAGATCGGCCTCTTCGGCGGCGCGGGCGTCGGCAAGACGGTTCTCATCATGGAGCTGATTCATAACATCGCGACCGAGCACGGCGGCTACTCCGTATTCGCCGGCGTCGGCGAGCGTACGCGTGAAGGCAACGACCTCTGGTCGGAAATGACGGAGTCGGGCGTCATTGACAAGACGGCGCTTGTCTACGGTCAGATGAACGAGCCGCCGGGAGCGCGTATGCGCGTCGCCCTGACGGGTCTGACGATGGCGGAATACTTCCGCGATGTGCAGGGGCAGGACGTTCTGCTCTTCATCGACAACATCTTCCGCTTCATTCAGGCGGGTTCCGAGGTTTCGGCTCTTCTTGGCCGCATGCCTTCCGCCGTCGGCTACCAGCCGACATTGACGACGGACGTCGGCGCTCTGCAGGAGCGCATCACCTCGACGAAGAAAGGCTCGATCACGTCCGTGCAGGCGGTCTATGTGCCTGCCGACGACTTGACGGACCCGGCGCCTGCAGCGACGTTCACGCATCTTGATGCAACGACCGTTCTTTCGCGCCAGATCGCCGAGCTCGGCATCTATCCCGCCGTCGATCCTTTGGATTCCACCTCGCGCATCCTCGACCCGAACGTCATCGGCGAGGATCACTATGAAGTCGCGCGCGGCGTGCAGGCGGTGCTTCAGAAGTACAAGGAACTGCAGGACATCATCGCGATCCTCGGCATGGAGGAGCTTTCCGACGAGGACAAGCTTACCGTTGCGCGTGCGCGTAAGATCCAGCGCTTCCTGTCGCAGCCCTTTGCCGTCGCCGAAGTCTTCACGGGCTCGCCTGGCAAGTATGTGCCGCTGAAGGAAACGATTCGCGGCTTCAAAGAAATTCTCGAAGGCAAGTACGACGATCTGCCCGAGAACGCGTTCTACATGGTCGGCAACATCGACGAGGTCATCGAAAAAGCGGACAAGATCAAAAAGGAGGGATGATTCGTGGCTTCCATCAAGCTCGAAATTGTCTCCCCCGACCGGGTTGTCTACAGCGACGACATCGCCATGCTCATCGTGCGCTCGACGGGCGGCGAGCTCGGCATCCTGCCGCATCACGCGCCGCTTGTCACGGGGCTGCTGCCCCATGCCATGCATGTGAAGTTCCCCGACCGCGAAGAACTCATCGCTGTCTCTGGCGGCTTCATGGAAGTGCAGCCCGAGAAGATCACGGTGCTCGCCTCGGCCGCCGAAGAGCCGATCGACATCGACATCAATCGCGCCCAGCGCGCTTATCAGAGAGCGAAGGAGCGCATCGAAGCGTTCCGCAG
>CAMURM010000271.1 GCA_947097535.1 uncultured Selenomonas sp. | reverse complement strand
TCCATGATGCTCCCTCTCCTTTCTCAGCAATCTCCCAGATCAAGGAAGCACTGATAAATTCAGCCGCCCATCTTCACACATCTGCGCTTCCTCAAAACTCAAAGATCTTTCAAAAGCTCCTGCACCTTCGCCAAGCACTCTGCCTTCGTGCAATCGAAGCTCTCGCCCGAGCGGCGCACCTTGAGCTCGATCTTTCCCTCTTCCACCGTCTTCGGACCGATCGTGATGCGCAGCGGATAGCCGATGAGGTCGGCGTCCTTGAACTTCACGCCCGCGCGCTCCTTGCGGTCGTCGAGGATGACGTCGATGCCTGCTGCGAGAAGCGCCGCATAGACCGCTTCGGCGAGCGCCAGCTGCTCGGGCACCTTCGCGTTGACGGGAACGACGACGACCTCGTAGGGCGCGATGGCACGCGGCCAGATGATGCCGTGCTCGTCGTTGTGCTGCTCGATGGCAGCCGCCATCGTCCTGCCGACGCCGATGCCGTAGCAGCCCATGACGAGCGGCTTCTCCTTGCCGTTCTCGTCGAGGAAAGTCGCGCCGAGCGCCTCGCTGTACTTCGTGCCGAGCTTGAAGACCTGCCCCGCCTCGATGCCGCGCGTGATCTCGACGGGAGCGCCACAGTGCGGGCAAGGGTCGCCCGCCGCCATGAGGCGGATGTCGGCGGTGATGACATCCTCGAAATCGCGCGCGGGATTCACGCCCATATAGTGCACATCGACTTCGTTCGCACCCGCAATGGCGTTCTTCATGTTCATGACCGTGCTGTCGACGACGATCGCCGTGCCCTTCTTGATGCCGATGGGGCTCATAAATCCCGCGACGCCGCCCGCCGCGCGGATCGCCGCCTCGTCCGCCATGCGTAGCTCGCGCGCGCCGACGGCGTTCTGCAGCTTCACATCGTTGACCTCGTGGTCGCCGCGCACGAAGGCGAGCACGAGCGCGTCATTTTCATCCTGGAAAGCGACCGCCTTGATCGTCTTTTCGAGCGGCGCGTGCAGGAAGTCTGCGACGAGCTCGATCGTCTTGCAGGCGGGCGTCTCGACCTTCGTCAAAGGCTCCGCCGCTTCTTCCGCCGCCTCCAGCGGCAGAAGCTCCGCCTTTTCCACGTTCGCGGCGTAATCGCACGCCGTGCAGCAGGCGATTTCCGACTCACCGGCAGCGGCGAGCACCGTGAACTCGTGCGTATGATTGCCGCCGATCGCGCCCGCATCCGCCTCGACGGGGCGGAAGTTCAGACCGCAGCGCGTGAACACGTTCGTGTAGGCGTCGTACATCTTCTTGTAGGAGATGTCAGCGCCCGCATCGTCCTTGTCGAAGGAGTAGAGATCCTTCATGATGAACTCGCGGCTGCGCATGAGTCCGAAGCGAGGGCGAATCTCATCGCGGTACTTGTTCTGTATCTGATAGAGCATGAGCGGCAACTGCTTGTAGGAGCGCACCTCATCGCGCACGAGCGTCGTGATCATCTCCTCGTGCGTCGGTCCGAGGCAGAACTCGCGGCCATGGCAGTCCTTCAGGCGGAACATCTCGGGGCCGAAGACCTCCCAGCGCCCCGATTCGCGCCAGATCTCCGACGGCTGCATGATCGGCATGCAGAGCTCCTGCCCGCCCGCCGCATCCATCTCCTCGCGGATGATCTGCTCGATCTTACGAATCGTACGCCACGCGAGCGGCAGGTAGGTGTAGACGCCGCCCGCCGCCTTGCGGATCATCCCCGCGCGCAGCATGAGCCGATGGCTCGTGATCTCGGCATCGGCCGGCACCTCGCGCAGCGTCGGCGCGTATAAATTCGATGTAAGCAATGAATACTTCCTCCTCCAAGGGCAGCGCAGCGATGCGCCCCATCTATAATGCGCCCCATCTATAAAGACGAGCCTTCGCACAAAGGCAGGCTCGTTTTGTTCATTCTCCCTCTTCCGCCAGGATGGCGTCGATCTCGCGGAACAGCTCCTCGACGAGATCCTCCTCCCTGACCTGACGCACGACCTCACCCTTGCGGAAGACGAGCCCGACGCCCTTGCCGCCCGCGATGCCGACGTCGGCGCCGCGCGCTTCGCCGGGGCCGTTGACGACGCAGCCCATGACGGCGACGTGGATCGGACGCTCGATGCCGCTGAGCCTTTCCTCCACGCGCTCGGCAATCGACGCGAGGTCGATCGCCGTCCTGCCGCACGTCGGACAGGAAATCAGCGTCGGGCCGAAGTCGCGCAGCCCGAGGGACTTCAAGATCTCGCGTGCGACGCGCACCTCGACTATCGGATCGCCCGTCAAAGATACGCGCAGGGTGTCGCCGATGCCTTCAGCGAGAAGTGCACCGATGCCGACCGCCGATTTGATGATGCCCGAGCGCACGGTGCCCGCCTCCGTGATGCCGAGATGCAGAGGATAGTCGCATCTCTCGCTCATCAGGCGATATGCCGCGAGCGTCAAAGGCACGTCATGCGCCTTGAGCGAAATTTTCATATCATGAAAATCCTGCTCCTCCAACAGGCGCACATGCTCCAATGCGGATTCTACGAGAGCTTCCGCCGTGACGCCGCCGTACTTTGCCAGAAGGCGCTTGTCCAGCGAGCCTGCATTGACGCCGATGCGGATCGGTATGCCGCGCGCCTTCGCCGCCTCAGCGACGCGGCGCACGTTCTCCGCTCCGCCGATATTGCCGGGATTGAGCCGGAGCGCATCAATGCCCTGCTCGATGGCCTGAAGTGCCAAGCGATAGTCAAAATGGATGTCGGCGATGAGCGGCACCTTCGTCTGCGCCTTGATCCTGCCGATGTTCGCCGCCGCTTCCTTGTCGGGCACGGCAAGGCGCACGATGTCGCAGCCTGCAGCCGCGAGCGCCTCGATCTGGCGAACCGTCGCCTGTGCATCCTGCGTCTTCGTATTCGTCATGGACTGCACGGAGACGGGAGCGCCGCCGCCGATGGCGACTGCGCCGATATGAATCTGCCGCGTGATCTTCCTCTGCATGGTCTACCCTTCTTTTTTCAACAAAAATATCAACCGCCAACGAAGATGCGCATGATGTCATTCTTCGTCGCGTAGAGCATCAAGAGCACGAGAAGCGATACACCGAACATCTGCGCGTAGTGCATCGCCTTCGCTGAAAGGGGCTTGCCGCGCACGGCCTCGACGACGAGCGTCAGGAAGTGACCGCCGTCGAGCGCCGGAATCGGGAACAAGTTGAT
>CAMURM010000270.1 GCA_947097535.1 uncultured Selenomonas sp. | reverse complement strand
TATGTGTCGTCTCTTTCTCTTGTATGGACATAGATGTTGTTAGCTTTTATAAAACCTATTGACAAAGTATGATATTATGCTATAATAAGCCTAACCTACGAATCAGGTATGTTTTCTTGTATTGCGGGCAAGCCCGAGGAAAGAGGAGATTTTGATGAGCGACGAGAGAAAGTATAAGTTTGAAACCCTGCAGCTCCATGTCGGGCAGGAGGAAGCCGATCCGGCGACGGATTCGCGCGCTGTGCCGATCTACCAGACGACGTCGTACGTGTTCCGCAATTCGCAGCATGCGGCGGATCGTTTCAGTTTGAAGGATGCGGGCAACGTCTACGGCAGGCTCATGAATCCGACGCAGGACGTGCTCGAAAAGCGCGTGGCGGCGCTTGAAGCCGGCGTCGCGGCGCTCGCCTTTGCCTCGGGCGCGGCGGCCGTGACGACAGCGCTGCAGGGACTCGTTCACGCGGGGCAGCACATCGTCGCTGAGACGACGATCTACGGCGGCACCTACAATCTTCTTGCGCACACCTTCCCTGATTTCGGCATTGAGACGACGTTTGTCGATCCGGCGGGCGGCGCGGCGGCCTTCGAGGCGGCAATTCGGGAGAACACGCAGGTCATTTACATCGAGTCCATCGGCAATCCGAACGCGAACCTCGTCGACATCGAGGCGGTCGCCGCCGTCGCGCACAAGCACGGCATTCCGCTCGTCGTCGATTCGACGTTTGCGACGCCGTATCAGCTGCGTCCCATCGAGCACGGCGCGGACATCGTCGTTCACTCGGCGACGAAGTTCATCGGCGGACACGGCACGACGCTCGGCGGCATCGTCGTCGACAGCGGCAAGTTCGACTGGACGGCATCGGGGCGCTTCCCGTGGCTCGTCGAGCCGAACGCGAGCTACCATGGCCTTTCCTTCGCGAAGGACGTCGGCGCCGCCGCTTTCGCCGTTTATTTGCGTGCGCTCCTTCTGCGCGACACGGGCGCGGCGATCTCGCCGTTCAATGCGTTCCTCCTGCTGCAGGGCGTTGAGACGCTTTCCTTGCGCGTCGAGCGCCATGTGGAGAACGCCTTGAAGGTCGTCGACTATCTCGCGAAACATCCTCAGGTCGAGAAGGTCAACCATCCCTCGCTCGCCTCGCATCCCGATCATGCGCTCTACGAGCGCTACTTCCCGCAGGGCGGCATCTCCATCTTCACCTTCGAGGTCAAGGGCGGCGGCAAGGCGGCGCAGAAGTTCATCGACCACCTCAAGGTGTTCAGCCTGCTCGCCAATGTTGCCGACGTGAAGTCGCTCGTCATCCATCCGGCGAGCACGACGCACTCCCAGATGAACGAGGAGGAATTGAAAAAGAGCGGCATCGCGCCCGGCACGATCCGCCTTTCCATCGGCACGGAGCATATTGACGACATTCTCTACGATTTGGAGCAGGCATTCAAGGCGCTCTGATGAAAAGAAAATACGGCAGGGGCTTTTGCGAAGCCTCTGCCGTATTTTTTTGCAGTTTTTCTGTCAGCGCTGCAGCGCTCTGACCTTGGCGATCATGGCGTCGCGCTTCATCTTCTCTTCGCGCGCGCGCGCGACCGCCCGCGCCTTGAAGGCGGCAAGTTCCTCTTCATCCACCATCTCTACAGCGCCTTCCGTGCGGCGGCACGCGATGTAGAGGAGCGTGATCGTCAGCGCCGTCGCCGTGATCGCGATGAAGGAATGCGGATATCCCGTCGCTTCGACGAAGCGCGGCCCCAAGATCCAGAGAACGGCGACGGGCAGCCACGCGGCGAGCATCGTGAAGGCGAAGCCCAGCACGAACGTGTTCTTCATCTTCCCCGAGGAAAGCACGCGGATGGAATAGCCGAAATGGTGCAGCACCGCCATGACGACGTACTGACCGACGAAGAAACCGATGATCGATATGACGACCCAAGCGGCCTGTGGTATCTCTCCCATGACAAAAGCCTCCCTGCATTATCTAATCGTCTTTCATTATACCATAAGAATTGGATTTTCCCAAGAGCTGAAAAAACTTTCCGTGTGCCGTTCGATTTTCTCTTTGATGATTTATGATATAATGAAAAGGCAGTTTTTTGTTTCTGTATACGGAGGGAGGCATTTACAATGAAATTTGCGATGTTCGGCGCGGGCGGCACGGGCGGGGTGCTCGGCGGCTATCTTGCGCTCGCGGGGCACGATGTGACGTTGATTGCACGCGGCAGGCACTTGGAGGCTCTTCAGAAGGACGGTCTGACGATCGAGTCGGCGCACCGAGGCACGCTCCATATCAAGAACGTGAAGGCGCAGACGGCGGAGGCTTACGATGAAACGCCCGATGTGCTCTTCGTCTGCTGCAAGTACTACGCGCTTCCCGACGCCATCGCGTTCGCGAAGCGTGCAGCAGGCCCCGATACGCTCATCATCCCGATCTTGAACGTCTTCGGCACGGGTGAGGTCATGCAGAAGGATTTGCCGGGGTTGACCGTGCTCGACGGCTGCATCTACATCTTCGGTAGTCTCAAGGCGCCGGGCGTATTGGAGCAGCCGCAGAAGATTCTGCGCGTGATCTTCGGCTTCCGTCCCGATCAGGCGAAGCGATTGGAGGCGAAGGCAAAGGCGCTCGAAAAGCTCCTGCAGGATGCCGACATTCGCGGACACTACAGCCTCGACATCCGCCGCGATGCGCTGACGAAGTTCGGCTTCGTCTCGCCGATGGGCGCGGCAGGGCTTTATCACGATGCGACGAGCGAGGCGTTTCAGAAGGAAGGCGCGGTGCGCGACACGTATCTCGGCCTGATCCGTGAGGTCGAGGCGCTCGGCAAGGCGATGGGGATTGTCTTCGAGAAGGATCTCGTGGCAACGGGCATTGCCTTCATCGATGCGTTCGAGCCGGGACTCAAGACGAGTATGCAGCGCGATGTGGAAAAGGGAGGACTTTCCGAGTTCGACGGACTCGTGAACCGCATCGTCGCTCTCGGCGAACGCTATCATGTGCCCGTGCCGCTCTACAAGAAGATCAGCGACTGGGGCAAGTCGAAGGGCTTGAAGTGAAGATATGGCGAGAGCGTCCGAAGAGGGCGCTTTCGCCATGAAGACGAAAGGGCGGGGAATGTGATGAAAATCATCGTTGCAATCGATTCCTTCAAGGGAAGTCTCTCGTCTTTGACGGCGGGCGAGACGGCGGCAAGTGCGGCACGCGAGGTGTTC
>CAMURM010000269.1 GCA_947097535.1 uncultured Selenomonas sp. | reverse complement strand
TGCCATAGAAAAACCATCGGAATTATTGTTAAAAGTCGCAATTTTCCATTGACAAATGCGAGAAATATTGCGATACTTAGAATTATAGGAAGTTTATATCCTTATAGTTTTCATCTATGATACCCACCATTGTGAAAGAGGTGCATATTACATGGAAAAGCAGCAGCTGGTAGAAGAAATGACGAAGATCGTCGGCGCGGAGAACGTCCAGTCGAAGCAGGAGGAGCTTTATTCCTATGCCTATGATGCGACGCCGGGTCATATCTACATGCCGGATGTCGTCGTCAGCCCCGGTACGACGGAGGAAGTTTCGAAGGTCTTGAAGTTCGCGAACGAGCACAAGATCCCTGTCTATACGCGCGGCTCGGGCACGAACCTCTCGGCGGGCACGGCACCTTTGAAGGGCGGTATTGTCCTTTCGATGCTCCGCTTCAAGAAGATCATCGACGTCGATCTCGAAAACCTCATCGCCGAGGTCGAGGCGGGCGTCATCGTGCAGGATATCAACGACCATATCGCGCAGTTCGGCCTCATCTACCCGCCCGATCCGGGCACGGTCAAGACGGCGAGCCTCGGCGGCACGATCGCGGAGAATTCCGGCGGCCTGCGCGGCTTGAAGTACGGCATTACGAAGAACTATGTGCAGGGTCTTGAGGTCGTTCTCGCGAACGGCGACGTGCTGCACACGGGCGGCAAGAACGTCAAGGACGTCTCGGGCTACGATATGACGAAGCTCTTCACGGGTTCTGAGGGCACGCTCGGCGTCGTCACGAAGGCGCTTTTGAAGCTCGTCCCCGCGCCGGAGAAGACGAAGAGCATGGTCGCCGTCTTCGATACGATCGAGGATGCAGGCCGCGCCGTTTCGGGCATTATCGCCGCGAAGATCATCCCTGCGACGCTTGAGATTTTGGACAATGCGACGATCCGCACGGTCGAGGACTTCATGCACGTCGGTCTGCCGACCGACGCCGACGCGATCCTCCTCATCGAGGTCGACGGTCATCCCGTCGTCGTCGAGGACGAGGCGGAGAAGGTCATGAAGGTCTTGCAGGAGAACAACGCACGCGAAGTCACGCTGGCCCGCGATGCGAAGCATAAGGAGCAGCTCTGGACGGCTCGCCGCATGGCGCTTCCGTGCCTTGCGAAGCTGCGCCCGACGACGTTCGTCGAGGATGCGACGGTGCCGAGGAGCAAGATTCCGGCATTCCTCGCCATCGTCAAGAAGGCGGCGAAGGATCACAACGTCACGATCGGCACGTTCGGCCACGCAGGCGACGGCAACATGCACCCGACGATCGTCTGCGACCTGCGCGACGAGGAGGAGACGAAGCGCGTCCACGAAGCGATGGACGACATCTTCCGCGGTGCGGTCGAGCTCGGCGGCACGCTCTCGGGCGAGCACGGCATCGGCCTCGGCAAGCTGCCCTGGATGGAGCTGCAGCACGGCAAGGAAGGCATGGAGGCCATGCGTCAGATCAAGCGCGCACTCGATCCGAATCTCATCCTGAACCCCGGTAAATTGATTGGAGAGTGCTGACCTATGGCAGAAGATACAAAGAAATTTACGGCGGCAGATTTGAACAAGCACGACACATCGCTCCTCGGTGACATCGAGGACGCGATGGCGAACTGCATGAAGTGCGGCAACTGCCAGGCCGTCTGTCCGATATACCGCGAGACCGGCAAAGAGCAGATGGTCGCGCGCGGTAAGATTTCGCTGATGCAGGGCTACCTTTCGGGCAAGATTCCCATTTCGGCGGAGTTCGACCACATCATGGCGATGTGCCTGAACTGCAAGAGCTGCGCCGCGAACTGCCCGTGCGGCGTGGCGGCTGACGAGCTCATCCTGCGCGGCAGGAACGCCGCCGTCAAGGCGCGCGGCCTGCATCCGATCAAGAAGAACGTCTTCCGCCTCCTGACGAACCGTCCGCTCTTCGATGCGGCGCTTCGCTTCGGCGGCCTCTTCGGCTGGATGTCCTTCAAGGAAGTTCCGGGCAAGAACGCCGTGAAGTCGCGCCTGCCCATGCCGGGCATGGATCCGAACCGCGCGACCCCGCCCTTGGCCTCGCGTCCGCTGCGCAGCCAGTACCCCGAGGTCGTCAAGGTCGATAACCCCAAGTATCGCGTCGCCTTCTTCACGGGCTGCACGATCAACTACATGTATACGGATATGGGCGACGCCGTCATCGACGTCCTCAAGGCGAACGACGTCGAGGTCGTACTGCCGCCGAAGCAGCATTGCTGCGGCACGCCGATCCATGTGTCGGGCGCCTTCGAGCTCGCCAACGAGCTTGCGCGCAACACGATCCGCGTCTTCGAAGAGCTCGACGTCGACTACATCGTCGGTGCCTGCGGCTCGTGCGTCGAGGCGCTGAAGCACTATCCCGAGTGGCTCGAAAACGATCCCAAGTGGCGTCCGCGCGCCGAGAAGATGGCGGCGAAGGTTCGTGAGATCAGCGAGCTCCTCGTCGAGAAGGGCTTCCGCACGGACAACCTCTCGCCTGTCCACAAGAAGGTCACAATGCACGATCCGTGCCACATGATCCGCGGTCTCGGCATCACGGCGCAGCCGCGCGAGGTCTTGAAGTCGATTCCCGGCGTCGAGTTCGTCGAGATGAAGGAGCACGACCGCTGCTGCGGCTCCGGCGGCTCCTTCTGCATGGCGCACTATGAGATGAGCCGTGAGATCAACGACAGGAAGTGCAACAACATCAACGCGACGGGCGCCGACCTCGTGGCGACGAGCTGCCCGAGCTGCCGCATGCACATCACGGACGGCATCGTGCAGAACGACATGCCGCAGGTCGTCTACCACCCGATTCAGATTCTCGCCGAATCGTATCGCGGCGCAAAAAAGCGCACGGAAATCGCATAAGCATAAGAAGAATCCCCCCAAGGTGGTGACTTGGGGGGATTTTCGCGTACATGTTATGGAACGTACTCTTTCATTCCTGCTACGTCTCAATAATATGGAACAATCTTCGGCTCTTTTCCTTCTTCCAGACATTCCTTCGTGATCGTCACACATCGCTTCTCCTCGGATTTGGGGATCTCGAACATCACATCGAGCATCGTGTCCTCGATGATGCCCTTGAGGCTTCTCGCGCCTGTCTTTCGCTCGATTGCTTTCTTGGCGACAGCGCGGAGGGCATCCTCTTCGAAGATCAGCTCTACATTGTCCATCGCCAGGAGCTTTT
>CAMURM010000268.1 GCA_947097535.1 uncultured Selenomonas sp. | reverse complement strand
GCAAGACGCGCATCTACGGCACGGAGAACTCGACCGCCGTCTACACGGGCGGCACGACGAAGTTCCGTGCCGACGCCGCGACCGCCACGACGGGGCTTGTCAACGGCGACACCGTTGCCGATGTCACGGAGTCGACGGATGCCCTCGTTACGACGAATGCCGGCACGGCAGGACTCAAGACGACGATTGCCGATGCCCAATTCGGCACAGGCAAGGCGTCGAACTATGCGATCACCTACGTCGACGGTGGCTTCGACATCACGAAGCGCGACCTCTATATCACGGCAGGCGACAAGTCGCGCGTCTACGGCGACGGGAATGAAACGGCGGGCTATGTCAATGGCACGTCGAAGTTCAACGTCGCTGCGGCGACCGCGACGACTGGACTTGCGAACGGCGATGCGATTTCCGATGTGACGGAAACCATCGACTCGACGGCGACGGTCACGACGAACGCGGGCACGGCAGGACTCTGGACGCGTGCAAGCGCCGCGCAGTTCAGCTCGGGCACGGATGCGAACTACAACATCACCTACGCCGACGGGCGTTTCGACATCACGAAGCGCGCGCTGACGCTCGCCGCGGGCGACAAGTCGCGTATCTACGGCACGGCGAACACGACGGCGGGCTATGTCAATGGCACGGGGCTTTTCCGCGTCAAAGCGGGCAACCTCGTCAACGGCGATGCGATCTCTTCGGTTACGGAGACGATTGATTCGCGTGCGACCGTCACGACGGATGCAGGCACGGAAGGACTCAAGACGCAGATTGCAGATGCCGTATTTGGCACGGGGAATGCAAACAACTATGACATTGCCTACGAGGACGGCAGTTTTGCCATTACGCCGCGCGACCTGACGCTCCATGCAGGAAACAAGACGCGCATCTACGGCACGGAGAACGCGACCGCCGTCTACACGGGCGGCACATCGAAGTTCCGCGACGATGCCGCGACCGCCACGACGGGACTGGTAAGCGGCGATACGATTGGCGATGTCGATGAGACGACGAATGCCACCGTTCGCAGCAATGTCGGCGAGAGCGGACTCAAGACGCAGATCGCAAACATGCGCCTCGCGGGCAATCGTAAGGCATCGAACTACAACATCCACTATGTCGACGGCGGCTTCGACATCACGAAGCGCGACCTCTACATCCAGGCGGGCGACAAGAGCCGCGCTTACGGCGCAGCGAACAGTCTGGCGCACTATGTGAACGGCACGAGCCGTCTCAACGTGCGCCCTGCCGATGCGACGACGGGACTTGCGAACGGCGATCGGATTTCCTCCATCACGGAGACGATCGACCCGACAGCGACCATTACGACGGATGCGGGCACGCCGCACCTTTGGACGCGCGTCTCTGACGTGCAGTTCGGCTCGGGGCTTGCCTCGAACTATGCAATTCACTATGCGGACGGCAGCTTTGCCATCGTGCCGCGCGAAGTCCTCGTCACGGCGGGCAGCGCTTCGCGCGACTATGGTGCGCCGAATCCCATCGTCACCGAGTACACGGTCGAACGCGGCGACTATACGTCAGAGCGCGGCCTCTTGGCGGGCGATGACCTCACGGGCGTCGCGACCTACTACGATGCCGCCATCACGCCGCAGACGGCGGGCGGGACGTATGCGGGCGTCATTCACGTCGACCCCGCATCCGTCAATGCAGGCTATCAAGGTGCGACGGCGCTTTCCAACTATCGCTTCAGCTATGCGCCCGGTGCATTGAAGATCAATCTGCGTGGCTTTGACATGAGCACGCCCGAGGGCAGGGTCGTGACGACGGGCAGCATCACAGCGTCCCAGATTATAGCGAACCTCAGCCATGGCCATACGGGCGGTGTCAGCGGCATGACGGGCGCCGGCATCGGCGGCGCGACCATGCGCGGCGGTGCAGGAAGCATCGGCGGCACGAGCGCAGGAAGCAGTGCCGGCACCGGCACAAGCAGCACAAGCGCAGGCAGCGCCAACACTGGAACGAGCAGCGGCAGCAGCGCCGGCACAACCGGCACAGCCGCAGGCGTACCGGCTGCCGAGCAGCTGCACGATACATCGTTTGCCGACGGCCTGACCGTCGACATGCCGAAAGATCTGGCGGCGACGAACTGGCAGAGCCGCGTCGTCGTCACGGCGGGCAGCGCTTCCGAAGCGCATGATTACGTTGAAGGCGCGGACGGCTCCTTCGGCTTCGACCTCGCCAAGACGCGCGGCAACTACGGCATCCACGACGAGATTCCGGGCGGTACGTCGGAAGCCATTCCCGTCCTCTTCACGGACGGCGCTTCTCGCGATCTCGACGGCATCTACTCCGTCAACTATGGCGCAGGCAAGCTTGCCATCAAGCCCGCTTCGAAGAAGGTCGAGATTCCCGATCCCAAGGAGATTCGCAACTCCGCCGAGCAGGCGCTGAGCTTCCTCTACCAGACGCAGAACGGCAGCTTCGAAGTCACCTTCGGCAACGGCATCGTGACGCTCTATCCGAAGGACGCGCCGGCTCTCAACATCGTCGTCAGCAAGGACAAGAAGGCCGAGCGCGCCGTCCTCGCCTCCGGTCTCCTGACCGCCATCGAGGACCTCGGCGTAACCCCCGTAGAAATCCGCGCCGTCTATGTATTTAAGGAACTGGAAGCAGGCGCCGAATAAGGCACATGAAGCCAAAGAAAAAGAGCCCCGCGCAGGGGCTCTTTTTCTTTGGCAGATAGTTAGATTGATTCACCCTTTGACGAGCGCCGCGTACTTCGCACGCTCCGTCATAGGGATTTGCAGCACATCCATCGCCTTTTCCATCGAGACTCCCATGTTTTTCATGACATTGCTAATGGAAGCCGTCAAGCCGTTTTCCAAACCCTGTGCCAATCCCTTTTCCATCGCTTCCTCAGCGCGTACCTCTAAAGCGCGCTCCTGATCCCAGGCAAAATTCAGCATATCGAAGACCTCCTCTTTGTGCTTTTTGCGGAAATAATCTCCTAAATAATTATGGCTCCTCGCTGTTTGATATGGGTAGGCGAAAGGAACGAACGTTCTTTGTGTCCATACAGTCTTCTGCCGATGGACAAATTATGGGGTCTGGATGTTGAGATTCAGCTTGCCGCATCCTAGATCGATCATGGTCTTGAAATATTCCTCATTCCTGAACCTTCCCTTCGCGTCTGAAGGCGATATGAATATGCAGTTCCATGGATGCATCTTCTGTGGGCTTGAATTCC
>CAMURM010000267.1 GCA_947097535.1 uncultured Selenomonas sp. | reverse complement strand
TCCGGCAGGCGGACGCGCAGAAGCGTTCCCTGCTCGTCGTATTCGGTGGAGAGGATGCGCCCCGCAGCGTGGAGTTTTGCGGTGACGGCATGTTCCTCGAACGGGATGTGGAGCGTGAGCTCGACCTCGCCCGAGCGGAAGAAGGCGGTGAGCTTTTCGAGGAGGGCAGGGAGTCCGGCACCCGTCATGGCGGAGACGGCGCAGCCTTCACGCCCGCGCAGCAGGCGGCTGACGGCGGGCGGCAGCGGGGCTGCTGCCAAAGGCGCCTCTGCGCCGCCCGCAGCGCCGCTTTCGTCGGCGCTGGTGCCTGCTCCGGCGCTGGTGCCCGCCGTCAGCCGATCCATCTTGTTCAGCACATAGAGCATGGGCTTTTCGGCGACGCCGAGCTCCTTGAGGACTTCGGTGACGGCTTCGATCTGGAACTCGGCGGCTTCGTTCGACACGTCGACGACGTGCAGCAAGAGGTCGGCTTCGGTGACTTCTTCGAGCGTCGCGTGGAACGCCTGCACGAGCGTGTGCGGCAGCTTCTGGATGAAGCCGACGGTGTCGGTCACGAGGATTTCGCGGCCGTCGCTGAGCCTGAGCGCGCGCGTCGTCGGGTCGAGGGTGGCGAAGAGCTTGTCCTCGGCGAAGACGTCGGCGCCCGTCAGAGCGTTGAGCAGCGTCGACTTGCCGGCGTTCGTATAGCCGACGAGGGCGGCGACGGGGATGCGCGCGGCGCGGCGGCGCTCGCGGTGCAGGCCGCGCTCTTTGCGCAGGCGCTCGATCTCGCCCTCGATGTCGTGGATGCGGCGGCGGATGCGGCGGCGGTCGACTTCGAGCTTCGTCTCGCCCGGCCCGCGCGTGCCGATGCCGCCGCCGAGCCGCGAGAGCACGAGCCCCTGCCCGAGGATGCGCGGCAGACTGTACTTCATCTGCGCGAGCTCGACTTGCAGCTTGCCCGCCGCCGTGCGCGCGCGCTGCGCGAAGATGTCGAGGATCAGCGCCGTGCGGTCGAGGATCTTGACGCCGAGCGCCATCTCAAGGTTTCGCTGCTGCGACGGCGTCAGCTCATCGTCGAAGATCACGAGCGTCGCGCGCTCGTTCTGAATGAACATCGCCATCTCCTCGACCTTGCCGCGCCCTAAGAAGAGCGCCGTGTCGGGCTTCGCCTTCTTCTGGATGAAGCTGCCGACGACGGTCGCGCCCGCCGTGCGCGCGAGCTCAGAGAGCTCCGCGAGCGAATCCTCCGTCGTCCACGCCGCAGGACTCGCGGACGAATCGAGCCCGGCGAGCACGGCGCGCTCCTCCTCGTCGTCGGTCGCCTGCGTGCGCTCCTTCGCGAGGCGCTTGTTGATGTTCTGAATCAGCGGCGTCAGACGGATGCGGTTCAAATAGTCGGCGCGCACGGGGCCGAAGAGCTGCACTTCGAGCGTGCCGTCCTCGGCCTTTTCACCCGTGAAAAAGCCGAGGCAGCCGACGATCTCGCCCTTGAGCCGCCCGATGGCAGCCATCGCGTCGAAGCGCAGGCGGCGCAGCGACGAGAGGTCGGGCTCGCTGAGCTCCGTATCGCCGCTCGGATGCGTATGGATGCAGCGCACGCCCGAAAGGCGCACCTCCGAGCGGGCCTCGACGGCAGGCAGATCGACCGTCCACGTATTGCCGACGGAAACCTCGACGACGCGCCCCTTGCGGTCGATATAGACGGCGACCTCGCGGCCGATCTCCTCCGTGACGGCGACGAGTCGCTCGTTGAGCTCTCTCGTCGAAAGCTGCCCGACCGGCACGCTGAGGGCATAGAGACTCTCAAGCTCCGTCGTGATATGCGACTTGAGATTCTCGATCTCACCCTGGATCTTCTTGTCTTTCATGGCGCCTCCTTTGCGGTAAATTCTGCTGCCGTCATGATCCTCGGATGCTCTATACCGGATTCCAGAAAATCTTTGTCCCCTGTCAGCACAATATCAACATTTGCCGCTATGGCAGCCCGCAGGATCGCCCGATCGTTCAAATCCCGTACCAAACTTTCCTCTTCCACGCTTTCATCTGGAATTCGAACAATTTCTATCACCGGCAGAGCAATCGCCAGGAAGCGCTCCATCGCAGAAATTTTCGCGGGAAACTTCCTGTTGAAAATGCGCCTTAACTCATCCAAATTCTGCGTGCATACAATCCCGCAATTTGGGAAGGACACTGCCTTGCTATAGGCTTGAAACGGCGTGCTGCTGCCCAATATTGCAGAAATCAATATATTCGTGTCAATCATCACACGCATGCTGCACTATTCCCCTTCGCTGCGAACTTCCCTGACCATAGCATTTACAGCTTCCTCCGATGTCAGCCCTGATCTCTCGGCCTCACCCGTCATCTCATTTTGCAGCACTTGCATGGCATACACCGCTGAATTTACCATGCGAACAGAACCGTTTTCCACAATGAAAGTGACGCGGCTTCCGTTGTCCAGTCCCAGCACATTCCGCACATCTTTCGGAATCGTTACCTGCCCTTTTGCCATAACTTTGGCATTGTCGATAAAGGTATCCGACACAGTTGCTTCCATCATTGTAAAAACTCCTTTCAAAAAGAAAAGTAGGGAAAACCCTACTTTAAATATACCATATTTACAATGAAAGTCCAAGAAGTCAAGCCCGAAGAGAGGTAAAGAGGATTCTCGCCCGTGAGGACGAAATAAGAGATACGAAGAGTGGGCATATGGAAGAAAGTTACAGATGAAAAGGAGTCCTTTCCATGGCATACGAAATCAAGATGAAGCGCATCTACGACGCACCTGAAGCGACGGACGGCAGACGCATCCTTGTCGATCGCCTGTGGCCGCGCGGCATGAAGAAGGAGCGTGCCGCCTTGAGCGAGTGGGCGAAGGAAGTCACGCCGTCGCCCGAATTGCGCAAGCTCTACCACAGCGGCGAGATGAACTTCGACCTCTTCGCGAACGCCTACCGCAAAGAGCTGGAAGAAAGCACCGACGCAGCAGCCTTCGCCGCAAAGTGCAAGTCCTGGCTGCAGGAATCCCCCGTGACGCTCGTCTACGCCAACAAGAACGCCGTGGAAAACCACGTCCTCGTATTGCGTCATTGGCTTTTGCAGGCGATGGCGCAATAGGCAGAAGACAAAAATACGCCCGCCGCAAAAGCCAAGGCTTCTGCGGCGGGCGTATTTTCAGCCGATCTTCACGACATGCGATACGTGGAAGCCGTTTTCTTCGAGCTTCTTT
>CAMURM010000266.1 GCA_947097535.1 uncultured Selenomonas sp. | reverse complement strand
ACTCCGGACTGGATTATCAAGGAGGTATATCAAAAGTGCAAGAACAGGACATGAAGAGTTTGCTTGAGGCTGAAGAGGAGTCCATGCAGGAGGTAAGGGAGCACGATGTCGTCAACGCGACGGTCGTCGCTGTCGAAGATGGTCTGGCGTATGTCAACATCGCAGGGCTCAAGGCGGACATCCCCGTTCCGAAGAGGGAACTCGCCTCGCCCGAACCGGATTCCGCCAGGGACGTCGTGCAGGTCGACGACGTGATCGAGGTCTTCGTCGTGAGCCTCGGCGGCGAAAACGGCGCGACGGTCTCCAAGGTTCGTGCCGACCGCATGGTCGCCTGGAAGGAGATCGAGAAGCTCAAAGAGGAAGGTCAGACGGTGCAGGCGCAGATCACGCAGGTCGTCAAGGGCGGTCTCGTCGCGTCTGTCAGCGGTCTGCGCGGTTTCATCCCCGCGTCGCAGATGGAGCTTCACTTCGTCAAGGATCTCTCCATCTACGTCGGTCAGACGGTGGAAGCCCTGCCGATCGAGATCGACATCCGCAAGCAGCGCCTCGTGCTTTCGCGCCGCAGCCTCCTGGAGGAGGAGCGTGAGAAAAAGCAGGAAGAAGTCTTCTCGAAGCTCGAAGTCGGGCAGGTCATCCGCGGTACGGTCAAGCGTCTCGTCGAGTACGGTGCCTTCATCGACATCGGCGGCGTCGACGGTCTGGCGCATATCTCGGATCTCGCCTGGCACCGCGTGAAGCAGCCGTCCGATGTTCTTGCCGTCGGCGATGAAGTCGACGTCTATGTGAAGAACTTCGATCCTGAGACGAAGCGCATCTCGCTTTCCGTCAAGGACACGATGCGCGATCCGTGGCTCGACAAGGCGGAGCGCTATGCAGAGGGAACGCACATCAAGGGCAAGATCATCAAGCTCACGGATTTCGGTGATTTCATGGAGATAGAGCAGGGCTTCGACGGTCTGATTACGATGGGCGAGCTTGCCGACCGCCGCATTGCGCGCGCCGATGAGGCAGTGCAGCTCGGCGACATCGTGAAGGTCAAGATCCTGCACATCGACATGAAGCGCAAGCGCATTTCGCTCTCGATCACGAGGGCGCAGCGCGATGCCGAGGTTTCGGACGTCTCCTACTACAAGGATGAGCCTGTCACCCACGAAGAGGGCGGCGAGGACTGAGCCTCACAGCTGAATAGGAAAAGTCGGGGAGTGATGAGTATTCATCACTCCCTTATTCATCAAAGCGGGGCAGCGCCCTGGGGAAAGTCAGAGGAAGAGCATGTTGTCAGGGGAAATCATACGCGTGCTGCCGGGAAGCCTGGCGGAGGAGCTTGAGCTTGCGGCAGGTGACAAGGTTCTCGCCGTCAACGGACAGGAACTGCGCGATATCATCGATCTGAGCTTCGCTTTCGCGGAGGAGGAGATCGAGCTGCTCGTCGAGCATGCGGACGGCGAGCAGGAAATCCTTGCCTTCGACAAGGACTACGACGAGGAGCTCGGCGTGGAGTTTGCTTCCGCTGTCTTCGACGGCATCCGCTCGTGCGGCAATCGCTGCTATTTCTGCTTCGTCGACCAGGTGCCGCCGGGCATGCGGAAGAGCCTGTCGGTTAAGGATGACGACTATCGCATGTCGTTCCTTTACGGCAATTTCGTCACATTGACGAATATGCGCGAAAAGGACTTCGAGCGCATCGAGCGCTATCATCTCTCGCCGCTCTTCGTTTCCGTCCACACGATGAATCCCGACCTGCGCGCCGCCATGCTCAATACGAAGCGCGCGGCGGAGATCGCCCGCCATCTCGACCGCCTCGACGCGGCAGACGTCGAGTATCACACGCAGGTCGTCCTTTGCCCGGGACTCAACGACGGCGAGGAGCTCGACCGTACGGTGGCGGAGCTTTTGGCGAGGCAGCCGCACGCGCTCTCGCTCGCCATCGTGCCCGTCGGGCTCACGCGCTTTCGCGAGGGCTGCTATCCGCTGCAGATGTTCGATCGCACGGGGGCGGCGGTCGTCGTCCGCCAGATCGAGGCGTGGCAGCAGCGCGCGCGGGAAAAGACGGGCAAGGGCTTCGTCTACCTCGGCGATGAGTTCTACTTCCTCGCAGGGCTGCCCGTGCCGCCGGCGGCGGCGTACGACGGTTTCCCTCAGCTCGACAACGGCATCGGTCTGGCGCGAAACTTCATCGAAGAGTGGCAGAAAACCTTGCGGGAGATGGGCGCTCCCGCAGGCTATGAAAAGCCGTTGCACCTTGTGATTCTGTCGGGGACGTCGGTCGTGCCGCTCTTCGAGGCGCTCGTCGCGGAGCTTTCCGTCGAGGGTCTTTCCGTGCATTGCCTCGGCGTGGAGAACGAATACTTCGGCAGGACGGTCAACGTGTCGGGGCTTCTGACGGGCGAGGACATGCTGCGCGCGCTGCAGCAGCTCCCCGAAGCGCCGCACGGTGTCATTCTGCCCGAATGTGCTCTTCGTGCGGGTGAGAACGTCCTGCTCGACGATATGACGCTCGCAGCGTTTCGCCGCGCCGTACCGCATTTTCGCGTCGAAACGGCGCAGGGCGGCGGCGACCTCGTGCGCGCGCTCCTCGATTGGGAGCATTATCGAGGCGCACAAGACGAGGAAGCCGCCTATATGTGGCAGAGCAACGCGGCGTATACGAAGCCGAGAAAAGAGGAAAAGGAGAGGATGGAATGAGCAAGCCGATCGTGGCGATCGTGGGGCGCCCCAATGTGGGAAAGTCCACGCTCTTCAATAAACTGGGGAGAAAGCGCGTGTCCATTGTCGACGATTTGCCGGGCGTCACGCGCGACCGCATCTATCTGGATGCCGAATGGCTCGGCAGGGAATTTACGATGATTGATACGGGCGGCATCGAGCTCGATACGAGCGATATCATCCTGCGCTCAATGCGCCAGCAGGCGCAGATCGCCATGGAGGAAGCGGACGTCATCCTCTTCCTCGTCGACGGGCGCTCGGGACTGACGCTTGCCGATGAGGAAGTCGGCAAGCTGCTGCGCACGACGAAGAAGCCCGTGCTTCTGGCGGTGAACAAGATCGACTCGCCCAAGCAGGAGGCGGACGTCTACGAGTTCTACAACCTCGGTCTCGGCGATCCCGTGCCGATCTCCGCGACGAACGCGATGAACCTCGGCGACCTGCTCGACGCGCTCGTCGCGCTCTTCCCTGCAAGCGAGGGAGAGGACAAGGAGTCGGATGAGATCAGCATCGCCGTCATCGGCCGCCCGAACGTTGGCAAGTCCT
>CAMURM010000265.1 GCA_947097535.1 uncultured Selenomonas sp. | reverse complement strand
TTGAAAGCCACGAATATTCCTCCTTATTTGCGCAAAACGAACCGAACGATGACGTAGCTGATCTCATAGAGGAGGATCATGGGCACGGCGATCATCGTCTGGGAAAAAACATCGGGCGTCGGGGAAATGACGGCGCCGATGACGAAAGACAGAAACACCACGATGCGCTGCTGCTTCCAGAGGAAGGCAGAGCTGACGAAGCCGAGCTTCGCGAGGATCACGATGACGAGCGGCAGCTCGAAGATAAAGCCGAAGGGCAGGATGAACGCCAGCACGAAGTCGAGATACTTTCCCAAAGAAAAAAGCGGCTCCAAGTTGTCCGTGCCGAAGCCGATGAAGAAGCGGATGGCAGCGGGCAGCACAAGCGTGAAGGAAAAGGCGATGCCGACGACGAAGAGCAGCGAAGAGAGCGGCACAATGAGAAGTAGCGCCTTCCTCTCACGCACCGTCAAAGCGGGCAGGATGAAGCGCCAGATCTCGTAGAAGATGACGGGCAGAGCGAGCAAAAAGCCGCCAAAGACCGCAATCTTCAAATAGGTGAAGAACGCCTCTGCCGGCTGCATGTAGTAGAGCTTCCCCGCTGGCGCCGTCAGGTAGTGCATGATCTCGTCGATGTAGAAGTATGCCGCGCCGCTGCCGACGGCGACGGCGACGATCGAGTAGATCAGGCGCTTCCTGAGCTCTTCAAGGTGCGCAATGAGGGACATGCTGCCGTCCTTGCGCTCCGTCGGCTCCGGCGCGGCTTGTTGTTCCGTCGGCGCATTCAGCATCGAATCATGTAACGCCTGCGGCTGCTCATTTTTTTCGTATGTCATTTTTCATTCTTCTCATCTTTTTTCGCAAGGGAGGGCGGCTCCGGCGTCACGTCGACGGTGTTCTTGTCGACCTCTTCCCTGCCCTCCTTAAACTCCTTGACGCTCCTGCCGAGCGCCTTGCCGATCTCGGGCAGCTTGCGCGGACCGAAGATGATGAGGGCGACGAGGAGAATTGCGCCAAGCTCATAGATACTCAGCATCTTTTTACCTCCCCTCGTTTTCCGGCGCCTTCGCCAAATCGACAGGCTTCGCCTCTCCCATGGGCTCCGGTGCAAGCGGCTGCTGTCCCGGCGGCGGTTCGGCGATCGACTGCGCCGGCGGTGGTGGTGGCGTCGGCGGCTGTGCGGCGCTTTCGAGCGGTTTGTTGACGTCGGACATCAGACTGTTCGTCGCCTTTTTGAACTCGCTGAGCCCCTTGCCGACGGCGCGGCCGATCTCCGGCAGCTTGCCCGGACCAAAGACGACGAGAGCGATGACGAGAATGAGGATGAGCTCAGGAAAGCCCAAGTTAAACATAGCTTTTCCCCCTTAAAGGCCTGCACTGCAGCAGCCCCCGGAACAAATTACGATTCGCGCCTGGCGATGTAGTCCGCTGCCTTGCAGAAGGTCTCGCGCACCTTCTCGGGCAGCACAGCGGGCAAAGATTCCTTCGCCTCGGCGATGAACTCGCGCACCTTCTTCTGCGCATATTCGATGCCGTCGGAGGCGCGCACGATGGCGAGGGCGCGCTCCACGTCCGCACGCGTCATCTCGGGATTCGTGACGATGGCGAGGAGTTCCTCGCGCTCAGGGCTGACCTCAAGCGCCCGAATCACGGGCAAGGTCACGATACCCTCGTGGATGTCGTTGCCCGCCGGCTTGCCGATTTTCTTTTCATCGGAAGTCAAATCCAAGAGATCGTCCGTGATCTGAAACGCCATGCCGACATACTTGCCGTAGGCGCGCAGACCTCGCTCCGCCTCCGAGCCAAGATTCGTCGCGATGGCGCCGAGCTCGCAACAGATTGCAAGGAAGTTCGCGGTCTTCTTCGCGATGCGCTCGTAATACTCCTCGACATCGCGCGAAGCGCGGTAAAGCTCCTTGTTCTGGATGATCTCACCCGAGCTCAGATCCATGATGAGCTGCGCGACGCGCCCCGAAACGCGCTCACCGAAGCCGTTTTCCACAATGAGCAGGAAGGCGCGCGCAAAGAAGTAGTCGCCCGAGAGAATCGCCTGCTGGTTGCCCCACATGGCGTTCGCCGTCACTGCGCCGCGCCGCGTATCGGCATGGTCGAGTACATCGTCATGAACGAGGGACGCCATGTGGATGAGCTCAAGCGCGACGGCGAGCGGCATCATCTTTTTCGCCTCGAAGTCCTTGCTGCCGCGCGCCGCAAGCAGAAAGAGCGCCGGTCGCAGCCGCTTGCCGCCGGACTTCACGAGGTGCGTGCCGATCTCCGTGATGCGATCCACAGGCGATACGACAGCCTGCAGAAGCTCGTCCTCCAGCAGGGCAAGGTCTTTTTTTATCAAAAGAAACATCGAATGGATGAACATTCCATCACCTACATGCTACAATTTCACAATGCTCTCATAAGTTTACCATGAAAGCCCAAGAAGTCAAGTCCGAAGGACGCAGGCTGATTGGTTGCTTTCATGTAAGGGCGGCGCACAATGTCCACAAAGTGGACGTTTGTGCGTGTAGTTTACCATGAAACCCCGAGAAGTCAAGCCGAAAGGCGCTGACTGATCGGCTAGGTTTCTGTAAGGGCGGCGCACTTTTGTCCACAAAGTGGACGTTTGTGCGCAGAACTCACGCATCAAGATTCTTCTGCCGCTCGACGAGATCGGCGAGCGTCACGCTCTCGATGACATCCTTCATCGCCTCGTGCAGCTTCTGCCATAGAAAGAGCGTAGCGCAGCGCTCGTGCCTCGGACAGTCGTTTTCCTCCATATCCATACAGGCAACGGGCGCAAGACTGCCCTCGATCAGACACAGGATGCTGCCCGCCGTGTACTCTTCCGGCGCGCGCATCAGGCGGTAGCCGCCCTGCGGCCCGCGGCTGCTCTTGACGAAGCCCGCCTTGTTCAGCACAGAGACGATCTGCTCCAGATACTTTTCCGAAATCTCCTGTCGGCGCGCAATATCCTTGATGCGCACAGGCTCATCCCTTCCGTTCATGGCAATATCCATCATGAGCCGCAGCGCGTACCGTCCTCTCGTAGAAATCTTCATATTCCTTCCTCCACTTGGATAAATTCCCGTATTATATATATCGTTCCTATATGATATATTTATATATGTACTATTATAGCGCATTTTTCAAAAAATGTCCTCTAAGGTTTATGAAGAAACCGTAAATTTATTTCACCATTGTGCACTGAAAACAGTGAGCCGCCCAGCGTCCTTGGGCGGCTCGTTTCCTTAAGGAAACGCTGATAAAATGAAGTCGCCCAGATTTGCGCAGATGCGCT
>CAMURM010000264.1 GCA_947097535.1 uncultured Selenomonas sp. | reverse complement strand
ATGATACGTCGAGGTGATGGCGAACTGCCATTGTGATAGGACAGCCGTGCTCATAAAATAATACCCCTTCCTTTCAGAAAATAATTATTTTTTGTGCGTCCATTATAAAGCATGGAACAGCAAAAAACAAGGTATAAGTTTATCGGTGAAATCAAAGCTTTCGATAAGGAATTATCCAGAACTTTTAAGTGAAAGAACATTCCCTTAAATATACATGAGGAATTTACGGCAGTGAGCGCTCAATAGTCGAGCGTGTGCGGTGTGAAGCGGAAGCTCTTGAGCCAGCCCGGCGTGAGCGCTGCGGCGATGATGCCGCCGAGCATCGAGAGGACGGCGAGGAGCGGCAGGAAGCGCAGGTCGCCGAAGAAGAAGAGCGAGGCGTGCAGCAGGACGGCGGCGAGGACGGCGACGAGAAAGGAGAGCGCGAGTGCGAGGCGCACCGCTCGATCCTGCCGCCGCGCCAGCCGGATGAGCTGCGGGATGTGCGACGAGTCGCCTGAGGCGACGAGGATGTCGGGGGCGATCTCCGCGTCCGTCATGGCGAGGACGACGTCGGCTCTTTGGGCGGCTTCCGCGTCCTGCGCCTTGGCGGCGAGCAGGGCGACGGTGTGGCCGTGCGCCTGCAGCAGCTGCACCTCCTTTGCCTTGTCGGCGGGCGTGAGGTCGGAGCGGCAGACAGAGAGCCCTGCGTCCTTCGCTATGCGCTTCGCCGCGCTGCGGCAGTCACCCGTCAGCATGACGGTCTGGACGCCCAGCGATTCTAAGAGGCGCACGGTGCGCGGCATATCGGCGCGAATCTCGTCGGAGAACACGAGGATGCCCTTGGTGCTCCTGCCCGTGGCGAGGTAGGCGGTGACCTTGCCGCGCGCGGCGAACTGGTCGCCCTGCGTCACGAGGGAGTTGCTGACCGCGACGCCCTCTTCTTCGAGCCATTCGCGCTTGCCGAGGCGCACAGGTCTGCCGTTGATCAGCGCTTCGACGCCCTTGCCCGGGATGCTGCTTGCTGCCGAGACGCGCACGAGGCGCGCGCCGCGGCTCACGGCGCTGGCGACGAGGACGCGCGCGAGCGGATGGGAGATGCCGTTTTCGACGCTGGCGGCGAGGCCGAGGATGCCGCTGTCGGAAAGCCCTTCGCCGACGATGGTCGCGAGGAAGGGCTTGCCTTCTGTGATGCCGCCGCTCTTTGAGAGCGCGATGGCGCTGATGTGCCTGAGCGTGTCGAAGGCAGCGACGTTTTTCACGCGGATCTTCTGCTCGCGGCACTTCCTGAGCGCCTCGGGCACGGCGAAGGGAGCGGCGAAGAAGAGCGCGGCGGGGCAGGCGAAGAAGAGGACGGCGAAGAAGAAGATCGCCGTGGGAAGCGGCTCAAGCCCCAGCGTCTGCCAGAGGATGGCGTCAAGGGTGGCGAGGAGGAGGCCGAAGGCGAAGAAGCGCAGCGCGGCGCTGTCGGTGACGGCGAGAAGCGGCGCGGGCTCAGGCGACCGGGGCGCCTCTTCCTGCGGCTGTGCCTCGCCTGTCGCGGCGCTCTCGTCTTCTTCTTCGAGCGGCTCTTCACCGCGCGCACGCCTCGCTTCCCGCTCGGCGGCGCGGCGCTCTTCGGCGCGCAGCGCTTCAAGCTCGCGGTAGCGTGCCTCCGACTCCTTCTTGCGACGCTCTTCCTCCTCGCGTTTTTGCCGCGCCGCCTCGTGCTCCGCCATCATTTCTTCAGCGCCCGGCGGCGTGACACCCTCGTCGTCGAGCGTCATTTTCTGCGCGGCGAGGCGCGCTTCGAGGTACTTGCCGCCGAGCACGAAGGTCAGGAGGAGGCCGAGCGGCGTGAAGAGCAGCTGGTGGAACAGCGCCTCGCCTGTCAGCGCCATCTGCAGCATGAGGAGCAGGCTCGCCGCCATGGCGGCGACGGCGCTGACGGCGACGAGCGAATCGGCTGAGGGCAGCTTGAAGAGCCGGCGGGCGCCGCGCCGCAGGATGTCCTTGCAGGCGAGCAGCATGAAGAGCGCGAGGACGAGCTCGACGTCCGCGAAGAGGAGCGGCATCGCTTCGGGCGAAAGCGGCCCAAGGTCGACAACGAAGGAAGAGGCGGCGAGCAGCCCCGGCGAGAGAGCGAACGACAGGAGCGTCAAGGGCAGGACGATGAGGAGGGCGGCGCGCAGCTTTTTTTTCGTGCGCTCTTTCTCCTCCTGCGCCGCTAATGTTTCATCCATAAGGTTTCCTTCTTTCCAAGAGGTATGCGTCAGTCATTCTTTGTTTGATTCGCCCTTTTGTTGGTCAATTCCTACCAAAATTTTCTTTAAGACTTGCTGTAAAGAAGAAAAATTGATAAAATTTAGGGCAGTATACAGGATCACCGATAAATTCATCACACATCTGCATTGTCCTCTTTGAAGATGCGATTTTCGTGATGTTTCAAGGTGAATTGCTTTCATAATTATATAGAAAGGATCGTGCATCTCACTTGCTGAAACTTTTGGCGCGGGCGAAGATCAATCTGACGCTCGACATTCTCGGAAAACGTCCCGACGGTTACCATGAGGTCGAGATGGTCATGCAGTCCGTCGCTCTGGCGGACGAGGTGGAGCTCGAAAAGTGCGAGGCGGGCATCTCGCTGGCGGTCGAGGGCGCGGCGCTCGCCGCCGATGAGAGCAATCTCGCATGGCGCGCGGCGGCGCTCTTCCTGCGCCGCTTCGAGCCTGCGGGCGGCGCGGCGATTAGCCTGCAGAAGCGGATTCCGATGGCGGCTGGGCTCGCGGGCGGCTCCGCCGACGCGGCGGCCGTGCTTCTCGGCATGAACGAGCTTTTTGAAGCGGAGCTGACGGCGGCAGAGCTCGCCGCGCTCGCCGCCGAGATCGGCTCCGACGTGCCCTTCTGCCTCTTTGGCGGCACGCAGCTCGCGACGGGGCGCGGCGAGGTGCTGCGACCCTTGCGCGACCTGCCGCATTTTCACGTCGTGCTCGCAAAGCCGCCCGTTGACGTGTCGACGGCGTGGGCGTACGGGCGCTACGATGTGCAGAAGTCGGTGCGCCACCCGAACACCGGGCAGATGCTTGCCGCCATCGACGAAGGAAATCGTGCTCTCGTATGTCGGGAGTTGTGCAACGTGCTCGAAAGTGTTACCATAGAGGAGTACGATGAGATACGCAGTCTGAAGGAGCAGTTGGCGGCGGGCGGCGCGCTCGCCGCCATGATGTCGGGCTCGGGTCCGGCGGTGTTCGGTCTGTTTGAAAGCGCGGCGCAGTCAGAAAGATCCGCAGACACGCTGCGCCGTTAAACGGAGGCCGCACTCTGT
>CAMURM010000263.1 GCA_947097535.1 uncultured Selenomonas sp. | reverse complement strand
CGACGACGAGAGGACAGTGCAGATGTGTGAAGATGGGTGGCTGAATTTATCAGTGATTCCTAAAACAAAGGAAAACCAAAAGGTCGGATGACGGAAGCCTCGCGGCTTCTCGCATCCGACCTTTTCTTTTGCTGCCTTGCAGGGTTACTGCGTCTTCTGCGCTTCTGCGCCGCCGGGAACGGGCGACGGGGCAACGGGGGCGCTTTCCGTCGGTGCGGTGGGCGCGGCTGCCGTGCCCGGACGCGTGCGCGCATCATCTGCGTCGTTTGTCGTGCTCCTGCGCTCCGTCGCCGGGGTCGTCGGTGTCGTGCGCTCGCGGCCGGCCGCGCCCTTGGCATCCTTTTCACTCGTGTCCGTGCGGCTCGTAGAGCTTTGCGCGGAGCTGTCCGTCCTGCCGGAGCTTTCCCGCGTCCTGGCGCGGCCGATGGAGGTGTCGCTCTCGGGCACCTCCGTCGCGCCTGCCGGGATCGAGCTTTCGTATTCGTGACTCTCGCGCTCCATGGCGGCGCGCATCGAGGCGTTGACGTCGATGTCGAGCGTGCGCGCGACGGTCTGGCGAAGCTTCAGGATGTCGGGGATCCAATAGCTGATCTCGGAGATGTAGAGCGGCCTTCCCGGAACCATGTCGGTCTTGAGACCGTTCTTCTGCGCCTCCTTCAATGTACCCGCGAACTCGAGCATCTGACGGAAGGAGAGGTCGGTCTCGATGGCGTCCATGACCTCCTTGATGACAGCGGGCAGGCGCGTGACGATGGCGGGCGATGTGAGCTTCTCCATGACCGCCTTCACAAACTTCTGCTGACGATCAATGCGGCCGATGTCGCCTTCCTCGTCACGGTAGCGCACATAGGTCACGGCGGTCTTGCCGTCCATGTGCTGCATGCCGGGCTGCAGGTCGATGAGGAGGCCGCCGTCATCGTCCCACGGATCCTCGTAGTACATGCGCTTTTCCACGTCGATGTCGACGCCGCCGAGGGCGTCGATAATGCGCTGGAAGGCGTGCGTGTTGATGATGATGTAGTGGTCAATGCGCACGCCGAGGAGGTCTTCGACCGTGCTCTCGCTGAGCTTGTGACCGCCGTAGGCGTAGGCGGCGTTGATCTTGTCGTAGCCGTATCCCTTGATCTTGACGCGAGTGTCGCGCGGCACGGAGAGGAGCGCCGCCTGATTCTTCCTGGGATCGATCATCGTGACCATCAGCGTGTCGGAGCGGCCGACGTCGTCGGCTCTCTGGTCGACGCCCATGATCATGATCGTCGCCTTGTCCTTGGCGGTCAGGAGGTGCTCTTCGTCCGCCTGCGGCGCGTCCTTGTCGAGGAGGCTCGTCGAGGCGAAGAGCGCGCCCGCCGCCGCGGCGGCGAAAAATACGAGGACGACGACGACGTAGGGCCAGATGCGCCGCTTCTTCTTCGGTGCCTCGGAGGGCAGGGAATTTTTCTGCAAGATCATACCTTCTTTTCAAGCATTTTCAAGGAGCGGACAGAGACTCGCCCGCACGTACCTTCCTATTATAGAATGTCTTGTTTCTTTACGCAAATGATATTTTGGAAAACTGCCGGAATCCGACTGCCGACTTGCCGCTTTTCGCTTGCACGATTGCGCCTTCTCGAAGCCGTCGGGTTTTCGCGTGATGTCTTATGAATTTTCTACTTTTCTATTGTAAAAAAGCGCCATTTATATTATCATAATAGAGTAATAATTCCGGCGCGCTATACGGGGATAGCTGTCGGTTATGGAACGGGTGCTCCATGCCGTTCTCGCAAACAAAAATGGAGGTGTTAGTAAAATGAGTACGGAAACAAAAAGCCAAAGCGACAAGATTCACGAGGCCGAGCTGGCGTTTGACCGGAAGCGGCGTACCTTCGGCATGATCTGTGGGCCGATCTGCGCCATTCTCGTCATGCTCACGCCGATTCCCGACCTCCCCTTGCCGGCACACAAGCTGCTCGCGATCATGACGCTGATCGCGCTTTGGTGGATCACGGAGCCAATCCCGATCCCGGTGACCTCGCTCCTCGGTCCGACGCTCGCCGTCATCTGCGGCGTCGTAGGCGCCAAAGACGCCTATGCGGCGTTCGCGAACCCCATGATCTTCCTCTTCATGGGCGGTTTCATCATCGCCAAGGGCATGATGATGCACGGACTTGACCGAAAGTTCGCCTTCGCACTCCTGTCGATGTCCTGGGTCGGCTCAAACCCCAGGCGCATCTTCCTCGCCGTCGGTCTCGCCTGTGCACTGTGCTCGGGCTGGGTCAGCAACACGGCGACGGCGGCGATGATGTTCCCGATCGCGCTCGGCCTTTTGGAAGCGATCAAGGAGATGTTCGCCGCGAACGGCAAGAAGATCGAGCTGCACGAGTACAAGTACGCCACGGGTCTCATGCTCATGACGGCGTACGCCTGCTCCATCGGCGGCGTCCTGACCCCGATCGGCACGCCCCCGAACATCATCATGCTCGGCTTCCTCGACCAGATGGCAGGCATCCACATCTCCTTCTTTGAATGGATGATCTGGGGCTTCGTCGCGATGGTCGTCTACTTCATCATCGCTTATCTGATCCTCGTCAACATGTTCCCCGCCGATGTCAAGCGCATCGACGGCGCCGAGGCGTTCATCGCCGAGAAGCGCCGCGCGCTCGGCGGCTGGACGCGCGCGCAGAAGAACACGCTCGTGGGCTTCGTCGTCGCCGTCGTGCTCTGGGTCACGCCGGGCATCCTGAACATCGTCCTCGGCCCCGATTCGCCGATCCTCAAGATGTACGGCAAGCTCTTCCCCGAGGCGATTGCCGCGATGGCGGGTGCTCTCCTGCTCTTCTTCCTGCCCGTCAACTGGAAGGAGCGCGAGTTCACGCTGAACTGGAAGGACGCGGCTGCCGGCATCGAGTGGGGCACGCTGATCCTCTTCGGCGGCGGCCTCGCGATGGGCGGCATGATGTACAAGACGGGGCTTTCGACGTGGGTCGGCGACTGCATCGTCGGCTGGATGGGCGGCGAGCCGTCGCTCTTCATGATGGTCGCGATCTTCTCCGTCATGGCGCTTCTCCTGTCGGAGCTTTCGTCGCACACGGCGGCGACAAACATGATCGGCCCGTTGGGCGTCACAGCCGCCATGGCGGCGGGCTTCAGCCCGATTCCCGTCGCGGTCGGCATCGCGCTCTCCTCGTCGCTCGGCTTCATGCTGCCGGTGTCGACGCCGCCGAACGCCATCGTCTACGCGTCGGGCTATGTGCCCATCACGAAGATGATCAAGACGGGCGTCTACATCGACTTCATCGGCATCTTCTGCGTGACGA
>CAMURM010000262.1 GCA_947097535.1 uncultured Selenomonas sp. | reverse complement strand
GTCTCCGCCGTCTTGACATCCTCGGGATACTGCATGGGCAGAAAGACGAGATTCGCACCGAGCTCGACGGCGATGCGGTCGGCCACCTCGGCGAAGGCTTCCTTGTAGCGCTGCCAGCCCTTCCACTCGCGCACAGAGATGCCGACGAGCGGCTTATCGTCCGTCACGCCGTTCCACTGCAAGACCTGCCATCCCATATCCTTCGCAACGGGATTGATAGCGAGCACCGGATCGGCAGTTTCGACGATTCTAGGGCGATGAATGCCCATGGCCTCAAGCTCTGCCAAAGAGCCGTGGTCGCGCACGGTGATGAGGCGCACGCGGTTGCCGATGAGGCGCATGATCGTGCGCGCCAAAAAGCCCTCGATGGGGCCGATGCCCTGCGCGTAGAGCATGACGGGGCGCCGCGCGAGGAAAGCGAGGACGATGATCGCCATGTAGTAATAAAGGCTGCGCCGGCTTGTGACGTTCTGCAGCAGGCTGCCGCCGCCCGACACGAGGAGGTCGGCGGCGCGCAGAGCCTTCCATATCTCGGAAAACGAGAGCCAGGAAACAGCCTCGACGCCGTGGCGGCGCTTCGTATCCGGAGGATTCGCTGAGATCACCGTGATATTCGTTTGCGGGTCCAGTTCGGATAGAACCTCGATCATCGCGGCGAGCATGGCTTCGTCGCCGGCATTTTTCGAGCCGTAATATCCGGATACTACGATGTTGCTCATTCCCTTGAGAAACGCTCCTTTGCCGAAGATAATATCATTTGCCAGAGGTGCACGAGCACCATGAGGAGAGCGCCGATGCCGCAGCCGAGAACGAGGCCGCCGATGCCGCGCACGAAGGACATGTAGACGGGCGTGCGCATGTGCGCGAACGTCTCGACCATCGAGCCCTGCCCGATCGTCGCGACGAGCACGAGTGCGAAGAGCAGCATGGTCGGCCACTTGCGGCACCACGCGAGGGCGGCGAGCATGAACGCCGGATGGCCGATCATGAGCTCCTTCGAGCGCGGGCGCGCGTAAAATGCCTGCTCAAGGAGAGTGCGGAACTTGATCTCAAGCCCCGAGACGGGCATGCCCGACGTGTGCCCCGAGCGCGCGACGAAGACGACGCCCGCGAGCGCCACGAGCACGAAGATCAGAAGCGACTTGAGTTTTACGGGCATGTCGAGGATCTGTCTCATCTGCGCGAGCACACCCTGTCCTTCGTCCATCCTGCCATCGAAGATGTCGTAGCGCGTCAAAAAAGCGATGGCGACGAGCACGATGGGCAGCACGAACGTCAGCTTGATGCCGCGATAGATGCTGAATTCAAGGAAGTATTCGACGTCAGCGAGCGCGCCCGAGAGGTACGCGGCGCCGATGTAGGAGAGCGCTCCCGTCACGAAGAGCGCGATCGCCGCCGTACCAATGATGCGCCAGAGCGGCGCCTTCGCATCGGGCTCCATCGCGCGGATGCGGTCGAGCTGCCAGATCACGGCGAGCGCCGGGAAGAGGTTTGCACTCAAGAATGCCGCCAGGATCCGCATCTTCGTACCGCTGCCCATGAGGATGGGCGCGGCGAACACGAAGGCGAGAAGGGCGAAGAGCGCGTAGAGTGTTCGCGGCTGCAGGCGGTGCGTGATGAGCGAGAGATAGAGCACGGCAGCGGCAGCGACGCCGAGCATGAGGATGGCGCGCAAAAGGCGCGGCGCGTACCAGCTCTCGAACGTCCCCGCAGGGCCGAGCGTGAAGCCGTGCGCCTCCACTGCCTCCGCCGTCGCCTTGATGTAGTGCATGTTCGTCTCGAAGAGCGTCATGCCGGGCGCGGGCTTTTCGTAGGTGCGCAGGAGGTTGATGCGGATGTTGCGCTCCATGTCCGTGTTCGCCCAGCGCTCGACCGCCGTCTCGATCTTGAGCTTCGGCTGCTCGTCCTTCGGGATGGCGTAGAGGCGCGCGACGTGGTCGTAGCCGATGCCCTTGGGAACTTCTGCGAGGCCGTCCTGCTGGTAGAACTGCAGCTGCGTCGTGTCTTCGATGAGACCGAGGACGAAGTTCCTCTCCTTGAAGTGATCGATCGTCGTCTGCAGGGATTTCGGCGCACCGAGCATCTGAGAGCCTGAGAAGACGATTTCCGAGATGCGATAGTCCTCCAGGCGATGGAACACGGCGTCGACGTCCTCGGGCGTGCAGCCGATGTAGTTCGTCGGGCGCGCGAGCACGAAGAAGCCCGCTTCGTTGACCTCCTGCATCTCGTCCGTCGGCATGCCGAGATCCATCTTGAGGAAGGTCTCGTAGTTCGCCTTGACGACGAGGATTTCGGCGCCTTCGACCGTGACAGCGCTCACGCGCGCCGCGCCCAGGCGGCGCAGGAGATCCTCCTTGACCTCCTTATAGGTGCGCGCGTCGTGACCGACGACGCAGACATCGGAGCCCTTGATCGTACCGTTTTCGACGAGAGCGCGCCATGCGGGGGCGGTCAGGACGCCCGAGTGGTAGTTCGCGACGAGGTCGCTGCCCGCGATCGCCGTCGCCTTGCCGCTCGCGTTGAGCTTCTTGAAGGTCGTCTCATAGACGGCGAGCGACGTGATGCCCGCCTCCTTCGCCGCCTGCAGCACCTCGGGAACGGGCTTGCCCTCCTGCTCGGCGAGCTGCACGAGGTCTTCGTAATCGATCGCGAGGTCGACCTGCTTGTTGACTTCCTCGGCGCGCCAGCGCGCAACGTCGATGAGAAGCGCCGCGATGAGTCCGACGAAGATGAAGGCGATGAGCACCTTGTTGTATTGAAATTGCTTCATGGAATCTTACCCCTCATTTCCCTCGGCATGCAGGCGCACGACGATGGCACCCTGCCTGTGCTCGACGCTTTCGATGCGCGTCTTTACGGGCAGAGCATCGAGCTTCGTGATCCGAATGTCATCGAAGAAGTCGCCGATGTTCGCCTTGCCGATGAGAGCGTTCTTGATGTCGAGGCGCGTCGTATGAAAGTAGAGAGCCTGCGCGTCCTCGACGACCTTGCCTTCGAGCGTGACGTCCGCCGTGCGGCCGAAGATCCTGACCTCAGCCGTCGCGTGCACGCCTTCCTCGTCGATCGTGACCTTGATGTTGTCGAGCTTGTCGAGGCGCTTGACCAGAAGATTGCGCAGGGCATCGGCGGAAACGGTTCCCGTAAGCTTCAAGTCCCTGGCGGCGAGCAGTCGCAGGCGATGGTCGAAGTAGAGCTCGCCTGCCGCAAAGCGCACGCCGCTGCCTGTGAGCTGCACGCGATCTAAACGCAGCTCGCCGACGCGAAGCCCCTTCGCATCGACGGTCAAAGAATCCACC
>CAMURM010000261.1 GCA_947097535.1 uncultured Selenomonas sp. | reverse complement strand
GGCACAAAGGCGAGATGCTCGCGCACCTCCTTCGGGATGTCCTCGATGTCGCGCTCATTCTCCTTGGGCAGCAGGATGCGCTTCATGCCCTCCCTGTACGCTGCGAGCACCTTCTCCTTCAGGCCGCCGATGGCAAGCACGCGGCCGCGCAGCGTGATCTCGCCCGTCATGGCGACGTCGCTTCGCACCTTCTGCCCCGTCAGCGCCGAGATCATCGCCGTCGCCATCGTGATGCCCGCCGACGGGCCGTCCTTCGGGATCGCGCCCTCGGGCAGATGGATGTGGATGTCGCGCTTTTCATAGAAATCGGCAGCGAGGCCGAACTTCTCCTGCCGGCTGCGGATGTAGGAAAGGCCTGCGCGCGCCGACTCCTGCATGACGTCGCCGAGCTGCCCCGTGAGGATCAGCTTGCCCTTGCCGTCAAGCACCGTGACCTCCGTCGGCAGGATGTCGCCGCCGACCTCCGTCCACGCCATGCCCGTCGCCACGCCGACCTCCGGCTTCTTCTCCGCCTTCTTGCGCAGGAACTTCGGGCGTTCCAGAAAGTCCGCGAGGTTCTTCTGCGTCACGCGCACGGACTTCTTCTTGCCCTCGACGATGAGGCGCGCCGCCTTACGGCACACATGGCCGATCGTGCGCTCAAGCTCGCGCACGCCCGACTCGCGCGTGTACTCGACGATCATCTTCTCGATGACGCCCTCGCCGAATTGGAGGTCGCGCGCCTTGAGCCCGTTCGCCGTGCGCTGACGCTCCACGAGGTAGCGCCTGGCGATCTCAAGCTTCTCCTGCTCCGTATAGCTCGACAGCGTGATGACCTCCATGCGGTCGCGCAGGGCGCGCGGGATACTGCCGAGGCTGTTCGCCGTGACGATCCAGAGGATCTGCGAGAGGTCGAACGGCAGCTCGACGTAGTGGTCGCTGAACGTCGAGTTCTGCGCGGGATCGAGCACCTCCAAAAGCGCCGCCGACGGGTCGCCCTTGTAGTCCATGGCGATCTTGTCCACCTCGTCAAGCAGGAAGACGGGATTTTTCGTGCCCGCCTTGCGCAGCCCCTCCATGATGCGCCCCGGCATGGCGCCGACATAGGTGCGGCGATGTCCGCGGATCTCCGCCTCGTCGCGGATGCCGCCCAAGGACGCGCGCACGAACTTCCTGCCCGTCGCGCGCGCCACGGAGCTTGCCAGCGACGTCTTGCCGACGCCCGGCGGGCCGACGAGACAGAGAATGGGCGCGTGCTGCTCCTTCGTGAGCTGATGGACGGCGAGGTATTCGAGGATGCGCTCCTTGACCTTCTTGAGCCCGTAGTGATCCTCGTTCAAGACGTCTTCCGCCGCCTTGATATCGAGATTATCCTCCGACACGATCGTCCACGGCAGCTCAAGCAGGGTCTCGATGTAGGTGCGTATGACGCCCATCTCGGCGGACATGCTTGCCTGTCCCTCCATGCGATGGATTTCCTTCTCGATCGTCTTCTGCACTTCCTCGGGATAGCCGCCCTCGGCGAGCTTCTTGCGGTACGACTCGATATCCTCCGCCTTGTCGTCCTCGTCGCCGAGCTCCTTCTGGATCGCTTTGATCTGTTCGCGCAGGTAGTAGTCCTTCTGGATCTTCTCCATCTGCTTGCGCACGCGTATGCCGATCTTGCGCTCCATCTCCAGCACTTCGAGCTCGCGCGCCAGCATTTTGTAGAGAAGCTCCATGCGGCTCTTGATGTTGACCTCTTCTAAGAGCGCCTGCCTGTCCTCGATCTTGAGGTTCAGATGACTCGCGATGAGGTCGCCAAGGCGCCCGCCATCGTCGAGGATCGCCACGGAGACGAGCGTCTCGGCGGGAATCTTCTTGCTGAGCTTCACCCATTGCTCGAACTCGTGCACGACGGCGCGCGTCAGAGCCTCCATCTCCATGGATTCTTCGACGATCTCGGCATACTCGACGACCGTCGCCTCGGCGAAGCTCTCAAGCTCCTCGTAAGCTTCGATCGCGGCACGCTTCTGCCCTTCGACGAGCACGCGCAGCGCACCGCCCGGCAGCTTCAGGAGCTGGCGCACCTCGGCGATCGTGCCGACGTCGTAGAGATCCTTCTCGCCCGGCTCGTCGACCTCGGCGGTCTTCTGCGCCACGAGCAGGATCTGGCGGTCGCGCACCATCGCTTCCTCCAAGGCTGCCACGGAGCGATCCCTGCCGACGTCAAGATGGATGATCATGAAGGGGAACACGATCATTCCCCGCAGTGGCAGGAGCGGCAGCTTACGTATTTCCGACATAAACAATCCTCCTTATATACTCTCATCAGAGGAGAAAAAAAGGGCGCTGCTTGCCGCAGCGTCCCCCTTTCGATGCTCAAGCTGATGCTTCCTTATCCGTACTCTTCGCCTTTGCCTTCGCCTTTTCGATCGTCAGCACGGGATCCTTCTTGTCCGTGATGACTTCCTTCGTGACGCGGCAGTGCGAAGCTCCCTCGACCGACGGTACCTCGTACATGACGTTGCGCATGATGCTCTCGATGATCGAGCGCAGACCGCGCGCGCCCGTCTTACGCTTCAAGGCTTCCTTTGCGATGAGATGGAGCGCCGCCTCGTCGAAGTCGAGCTTCACGCCGTCCATCTCCAGAAGCTTCTGGTACTGCTTCACAAGGGCGTTCTTCGGCTCCGTCAGGATGCGCACGAGCGTGTCCTCGCCGAGCGCTTCGAGCGTCACGACGATGGGCAGGCGGCCGATGAACTCCGGAATCAGGCCGTTCTTCAACAGATCCTCGGGCAGGATGTGGCGCAGTACTTCCCCGATATTGCGCTCCACCTTCGATTCGATCTCGGCGCCGAAGCCCATGTTCTTCTTGCCAAGACGCGCCTCGATGATCTTCTCAATGCCGTCGAAGGCACCGCCGCAGAGAAACAGGATGTTCGTCGTGTCGATCTGGATGAGCTCCTGATGCGGATGCTTGCGCCCGCCCTGCGGCGGCACGGAGGCCACCGTGCCTTCGAGGATCTTCAACAGCGCCTGCTGCACGCCCTCGCCCGAAACGTCGCGCGTGATGGACGGATTCTCCGACTTGCGCGCGATCTTGTCGATCTCGTCGATGTAGATGATGCCCTTCTCCGCCTTCTCCACATCGTAGTCCGCCGCCTGGATGAGCTTCAAGAGGATGTTCTCCACGTCCTCGCCCACATAGCCGGCTTCCGTCAACGAAGTCGCGTCCGCGATGGCGAACGGCACGTTGAGGATCTTGGCGAGCGTCTGGGCGAGCAGCGTCTTGCCGCTGCCCGTCGGGCCGATCATGAGGATGTTCGACTTCTGCAGCT
>CAMURM010000260.1 GCA_947097535.1 uncultured Selenomonas sp. | reverse complement strand
AGATACAGCGCATCTGCGCAAATCTGGGCGGCTTCATTTTATCAGCGTTTCCTTAAATCCCCGCCGCTTTCTTCAAAGCATCGGCCTTGTCCGTCTTTTCCCACGGCAGGTCGGCATCGGTTCTGCCGAAGTGACCGTAGGCTGCCGTCTGCTCGTAGATCGGACGGCGCAGGTTGAGGTTGCTAATGATCGACGCCGGGCGCAGGTCGAAGTTCTCGCGCACGAGCTTTTCGATCAGAGCTTCATCCACCTTGTTCGTGCCGAACGTATCGACCATGACGGAGACGGGGCGCGCGACGCCGATGGCGTAGGCGAGCTGGATCTCGCAGCGGTCGGCGAGCCCGGCGGCGACGACGTTCTTCGCCACATAGCGCGCAGCGTAGGCAGCGGAGCGGTCGACCTTCGTGGGATCCTTGCCCGAGAAGGCGCCGCCGCCGTGGCGCGCCATGCCGCCGTAGGTGTCGACAATGATCTTGCGGCCCGTGAGACCCGAATCGCCCTGCGGGCCGCCGATGACGAACTTGCCCGTCGGGTTCACGAAATACTTCGTATCTGCCGTCAAAAGCTCTGCGGGAATGATCGCCTTGATGACCTTTTCGATCATATCCTTGCGGATCGTCTCGAGATCGACCTCGGGATCGTGCTGCGTGGAGATGACGACGGTATCGACGGCGACGGGCTTGCCGTCCTCGTAGCGCACCGTGACCTGCGTCTTGCCGTCGGGGCGCAGGTAGCCGAGTTCGCCGTTCTTACGCACCTCTGCAAGGCGACGCGCCAGACGATGCGCGAGTGCGATCGGCAGCGGCATGAGCTCGGGCGTCTCGTTCGCCGCATAGCCGAACATCATGCCCTGATCGCCCGCGCCGATGGAGTCGGCGACATCGGACTCACCTTCCTTCGCCTCAAGCGCCTTGTCAACGCCGAGTGCGATGTCGGCGGACTGCTCATCGAGCGATACGAGAATGCCGCACGTCGCTGCATCGAAGCCATACTTCGCACGCGTGTAGCCGATCTTCTCCACAGTCTTGCGGATGATGTGCGGGATGTCGATGTAGCACGAGGTCGAGATCTCGCCGACGACATGCACCTGCCCCGTCGTCACCAATGTCTCGCACGCCACGCGTCCCTGCGGATCTTTTGCGAGGATCGCATCGAGAATGGCGTCAGAAATCTGATCGGCCATCTTGTCGGGATGACCTTCCGTCACCGACTCGGAAGTGAACAACATCGTTTTGCTCATGGTATGCTCCATTCCGCCGCTGTCGCCTGCGGCAAATATCTGAAAAAGCAAGGTGCGACCTTCCCTGCCCGGCGGCCTCAAAGCGCCGCTTTCATGAAATCGTCCGCGAAACGTCTTCAGCAGAAGCCGATCCGCAGCATACATCATCCATCAAAAAAGACTCTCTTCCTACGAAAAGAGAGTCTTCCTTCGCTCCCATCTCATAGGCAATACCTATAGGAATTGGCACCTTTTTGGCCTACGCCAACGGTTGCCGCAGTTTCATAGGGCCAGTCCCTCCACTGCTCTTGATGAGTGATATTCGATTCGCCTTCATTATACGAGAAAATATTTCAATTGTCAACTATTTTTGTAGGGATTCGATGCGGTCGAGGAGAACCTCTGCCACCTTCTGCTTGCTCATCAAAGGAACTTCCTCGACGGAGCCGTCACGCGCCACGATCTTCACGAGATTCGTCTCCGTGTTAAATCCCGCGTCGGGGCACGTCACATCGTTCGCCACGATGAGGTCAAGATTCTTCTTTTGGAGCTTCGCCTTCGCATAGTCGAGGAGATTCTGCGTCTCTGCCGCAAACCCCACAAGGATTTGCTTCTCCTTTTTTCGGCCGCCCAGTTCCAGTAAAATATCGGGATTCTTCTCCAGGACGAGCGTGAGCTCGGCATCGTTCTTCTTGATCTTCTGTGCCTGCCTCTCCTTCGGGCGATAGTCGGCAACGGCTGCCGCCTTGATGACGACGGCGGCGTCCTCCGCTTCCGCCAGTACGGCGTCGCGCATGGCGAGCGCCGACTCCGTGTGCAGGACGCGCACGCCGGGCGGGTCAGCGAGCGCAACGGTGCCGCCCGCGACGAGCACGACGTCGGCGCCGCGCCGCGCGGCTTCTTTCGCGATGGCATAGCCCATCTTGCCGCTCGATCGGTTGCCTATGAACCGCACGGGATCGATAGCTTCAAGCGTGCCGCCCGCCGTCACGAGCACCTTCCTGCCGAAAAGCGCCGTGCTTCTCTCGCCGCTCTCCTCGATCTCGCGCACGATGTCCGCCGGCTCGGGCAGGCGGCCGACGCCCGTCGTGCCGCACGCCAGATAGCCCGTCGCCGGCTCGATCTTGTGCCAACCGCGCGCCTCAAGCTTTGCAATATTTTCCTGCGTCACGGGATTTTCGTACATCGCATGGTTCATCGCCGGCGCGAAAAAGATCGGCGCCGTGACGGCGAGCAGCGTCGTCGTCAGCATGTCGTCGGCGATGCCCGCCGCCGCCTTCGCGATGATGTTCGCCGTCGCCGGTGCGATGAGGACGAGATCCGCGAGGCGCGCGAGCGCGATATGTTCGACGTTCCAGTGTGCCGGCTCCTGCCACATGTCGAGCGACACAGGCTGCCCCGTGATCTCACGGAAGGTCAGAGGCGCGACAAAACGGGCGGCTTCCTTCGTCATGACGACGTGAACCTCCGCCCCTTTCTTCCTCAGACGGCTCGCGATCTCCACCGCCTTGTAGGCAGCGATGCCGCCCGTGACGCCCAGAACGATCTTTTTGCCATCAAGCACCATTATTTTATGCCGCCTTTGCTGCGCCGATAGAGAATATCTCCTTCGGAAATCTCTTCCAGGGCGATCGTGACGTCCTTCGTCGAATTCGCTTCGACCTTCGGCTCATCGCCGCTCAAAAGCTGACGCGCGCGCTTCGCCGCCAGGACGACGAGCGTGTAGCGGCTGTCGACGACCTCCAGAAGTTTGTTGATCGAAGGATCTGCCATGCTCATATCGAATCTTCCCTTCCCTTTCCCATCTCGTCAAAAAGCTCCTCATTGCGTGTGACAAGGCGTTTCTCCGCCGCAAGAACGGCGCAGATAGCGTCGATCGCATCTTCCACTTTATCGTTCATGACGACGTATTTGTAAAGACGCCCGACCTCGATCTCGTCAATCGCCGCAGCGAGACGCTTCTTCAAGACCTCTTCCGTCTCCGTATCGCGTCCGCGGATGCGCCTCTCCAGCTCGGCGAGCGACGGCGGCAGGATGAAGATGTAGACGCCCTCGGGGAACTTCTCGCGCACCTTCATCGCGCCCTGC
>CAMURM010000259.1 GCA_947097535.1 uncultured Selenomonas sp. | reverse complement strand
CATTATTCCTAGTTTAATACAGTCTTTCGTGTTTGTCAACGATTCTTTTTGTGTATAGTTCATTCGACATCCCATGTGCGAAACTCTAGTCAAATTTCCTATCGTAGAGCAGCGCCGCGATCAGGACGACGAAGCACGAGCCGGCATTGTGCACGAGAGCCCCTGTCGTAGGATTGAGCTTCTGCATGAGCGACAGGACGATGGCGGCAAAATTGATGCACATCGAGAGCGTGATGCTGAGCTTGATCGTCGTCGCCGTGGCATTGGCGAGGCGCTTGAGGTACGGGATCTCCTTGATGTCGTCGCGCATGAGGGCGACGTCGGCAGCTTCGACGGCGATGTCGCTGCCCATGGCGCCCATCGCGGCACTGACTGCGGCCGCCTTCAGGGCGGGTGCATCGTTGACGCCGTCGCCGACCATGAGGACCTTGCGGTTCTTTTTCTCCAACTCTCGGATGCACGCCACTTTCTGTTCAGGCAGAAGCTCTGCATGAATTTCGTCGATGCCGACTTGGCGCGCGAAGTAGGCAGCCGCCTCCTTGTTGTCGCCCGTCAGGAGCACGGTGCGCACGTCCATGGCGTGCAGGCGCTCGACCATCGCCTTCGCCTCGGGGCGCAGCGTGTCGGCGAGGGCGAGCGCGCCGAGGCAGGCGGTATCCTGCGCCGCGAGCACGAGCGCCTTGCCCTCGGCACGCAGGCGCTGCAAGACATCCTGCGTCGATGCTTCGAGCGTGACGCCGTTTTCCGCGAGGAAGCTCTCGCTGCCACACCGGAGTTTTCTGCCGCCGACCTCTGCATAGACACCCCTGCCCGCTGTCATGCGGAAAGCCTCCGAGGGCGCGGGCGCGATGCCCTGCGCTCTTGCGTGGGCGACGATCGCCTTGCCCAAAGGATGTTCGCTCTTCGCCTCGGCGGCGGCAACGAGACGGAGCAGTTCCTGCTCATCGAGGGCTTCGTCAAACGAAAGGATGTCGCTGACGGCGAGCTTGCCGCAGGTCAACGTGCCCGTCTTGTCGAAGGCAATCGTATCGACTTTGCCCATCCTTTCCAGTGTCTCGCCGGATTTAATGATGACGCCGCGCTTCGTCGCCTGCCCGATCGCCGCCATGATCGCCGTGGGCGTCGCCAGGACGAGAGCGCACGGGCAGAAGACGACCATCAGCGTGACGGCGATGATGATGTTCGCCGTCGCAGCATAGGCGCCGACGGCGAGCACGAGCACGATGGGAACGAGCCAGCTCGCCCAGCGGTCGGCGATGCGCTGCATGGGCGCCTGCTTATCCTCCGCCTCCTGCACCATGCGAATGAGGCGCTGCAGGGAGCTGTCTTCGCCTACCTGCGTCGCTTCGATATCGACGGAGCCAAAGCAGTTGAGCGTGCCGCAGAAGACCTCTTCACCTGCGCCCTTGTCGACGGGCAGGGATTCGCCCGTCATGACGGACTGATCGACGGAAGTTTCACCGCTCAATATGCGCCCGTCGACGGGAATCCTCTCGCCGGGCAGGATGCGCAGCACGTCGCCGCGCACGATGTCTGCCGCCTCGACCATTTCCTCTGCGCCGTCCTTGAGGCGGCGCCCCTGCGTCGGCGACAGCGAGAGGAGATTCTTCAAGCCCTTCTTCGCGCGCTCCGTGATCGCTTCTTCGAGAAGCGCGCCGAGCGCCATGATGAAGGCGACTTCACCCGCCGCAAAGAGATCGCCGATGGCGATCGCCGCGAACATCGCCATGGAGATGAGGAGCGCCGAGGAAATCTTGCTGATGCCGGGATTGTAGATGATACGCCAGACCGCCAGATAGACGAGCGGGATGCCGCAGATGAAGACCGTCACCCAGGCGGGAGCGAAGGGCAGAAACGACGGTGGCACCTCAGCCGCGCCGAACTCGCCCATGACATGCGGCACGAGATCGAGCAGCAAGAAAACCGCCGCCACGAGCGTCATGGAAAGGCTCGCCAAAAAATCGTTGAGCCGCTTGATAAACGGCTCTCGCTGCACTTGCTGCGGCAAAGCCGCACCCTTCACACTTGACATCATATCCCTCTTCTCGTACAATAAATCTGCTAACGAATACTTTGTTCGTTTATATTTTATGCAAAGGCTTGTACGAAAACAACGGATGATTGCGCGCGCACGTTTCTTACGGAACATTTCGCGGCGTTTGCTCCGAAAAGCCGGGGGACAAGCCTGCGAACTTTTCATCACAGCAGCGGCAAAGTGGATTTTCGTGCGTGCAGCATATACGATGAGGAGATTTTATTTTATGGACAGACGACAAAAAAAGACGCGGGCAGCGATCTTCGCCGCCTTCAGCGAGCTTGCGGCGAAGAAGAGCTACGCCAAAATCACTGTGCAAGAGATCATCGACAGCGCCGACGTCGGCCGCACGACCTTCTACGCGCACTTCGAGACGAAAGACGATCTCTTGAAGGCTCTCTGCGAGGAGCTTTTCGGTCACATCGTCGGCAGCGCCATGGATCGCACGCACACGCACGGGCTGTACGCAGAAGGCGCCGCGCCCCCCTCCATCTTCCTGCACCTGCTGCAGCACCTCGAAGAAAACGACAGCAACATCCTCGGACTCCTGTCCGCAGCGAGCAGCGACATCTTCCTGCGCTATTTCAAGGACAGTCTGAAGGAGCTCGTACGCCTGCACATCGTCGCACGGCGAAGCAAGAACCCTGCCCTACCGCAGGATTTCCTCGTCAACCACATCGCGGGCAGCTTCGTAGAAATGGTGCTTTGGTGGATCCGGGGAGGCAGGAAGATGACGCCGGTCGAGCTCGACCGCTGCTTCGGCGCCGTGATCGAGCCGATCCTATAAGACAGCGACACGCTTTCATGCCGTAAAAAGCATTGACAGCGTACTCCCCTTTTTGCTAAAATGATACAGCAAGTCACGGAGAGGTGTCCGAGCGGTTTATGGAGCCGGTCTTGAAAACCGGTGATGCAGCGATGCACCGTGGGTTCGAATCCCACCCTCTCCGCCATGATGAAAATATTTTTCAAGAAATAAACAGAGCCTTCGTGTAAAGAGGCTCTGTTTTACTTATGTCGATATTCGATTAAGGAAACGCTGCTAGGTGGCTGAATTGATCAGCGCTTCCTTACAGCAAGCTGTGCATCCTGCCGAGTTCCTGCACGCGTTCAAGAGAGAACTTCGACACACGTGCAATAGTTTCAAGCGGCAGCTTGTCGCGCAGCATTTCCAGGACGATGTCGACCTTCCCCTGCTCACGTCCGCGCTCCATGCCTTCAGCACGTCCGCGCTCCATGCCCTCAGCACGTCCGCGCTCCATGCCCTCTTCAAGGATAGCTT
>CAMURM010000258.1 GCA_947097535.1 uncultured Selenomonas sp. | reverse complement strand
GCCGTCATGCTGACCTTCGGCATCGCCATCGCCGCCGGACTCGTCTACGCACGCGGCCTCGTGACGGTCAACTCGAAGTTCATGCGCATCACGATGATTGCTCTGACGGGCGTCGTCCTCACGTACATCGCGGAAATGGTGCTCGGCTTCTTCGGCATCCACTTCCCCATGCTGCACGACGGCGGCATCGTCGCCATCGCCATCGAGCTCGTCATCATCGGCGTCGCAACGCTGTGCCTCTTCATGGACTACGAGCTCATCAGCCGCAGCGTGCGCGAGGGGTTGCCGAAGGACTACGAATGGTACTGCGCCTTCTCGCTGCTCGTAACCCTCATCTGGCTCTACGTCGAAATCCTCGACCTGCTGCGCATGCTGTCAGGAAGAGACTGAAATAGTGGTGCATAGAAAATCCCCGCCCTTTTCGGAGCGGGGATTTTCTATGCGCCCTTCTCAGACTTTCCGGCAAAGAAAGCCTGCGAAGGAGCCGACCGTCACGATATCAACCTCGCCGTACATCGCTTCGAGACGCGCCCGCAGGCTCTCTTCCGTCTCGTAGGGCGGCGAGAAGAAGCCGCGGCGCTCGCAGAACTGTTTGACGAAGAAATCGGTGCGGCGACTCCTGCCGCGCACATACATCGAGCCGGAAAACGTGCCGCCGCGCCTCAATACGCGCTCTGTCTCACGATACGCCTTCTCCTTCTCGGGAAAGGCGTGGAAACCGTTGACCGACAGCACGAAATCGAAGGACTCATCCGCATACTGCAGAGCGCCGACGTCACCGAGCGTGAAGTCCACCCTGCCGAGCGAAAAGCTCTGCGCATGACGTTCGGCAGCGCGCAGCATTGTGTCCGACGCATCGAGGCAGGTGATGTGCGCCTCCTTCATCCTCTCGTAATGCGGAAAGGAGAGCACGCCAGTGCCGACGGGCACTTCGAGCAAATCTCCTGCGAAATCCTGCGGCAGACCGCGATAAGCCATCGCCAAAAACTCAGGATACGACGCGAAGCCCCAGAGCCAGCGGATGGCGAAGCGCCCCGCCCAGCTCGTATTCGTCATCATGCCGTCGTAAAGACGCGCGATATTGCCGAGCTGCCGATACGCCCGCTGCACCTTCCGCTCCTTCTTCGCCACATCATCCATGCGCGTGCCCCTCTCTTTATCGTACTCCTGATTTTCTCAAAGCAAGCTGTGCATCTTGCCCAGTTCTTTTACTCGCTCAAGGGAAAATTTCGATAGGCGCGCAATCGTTTCAAGCGGCAGCTTATCTCGCAGCATCTCCAATACGATATCGACCTTCCCCTCTTCTCGTCCGCGCTCAAGTCCCTCTTCAAGAATGGCATCTTCAAAATCCTTTTGATTCCATTCAAAATTCACCATATCGACAACCTCCCCTTCATGCTGCTGTAGAAATTCCTTCATAATGTCGTGTTCCTCACAGTATCGCATAGCTTCGCGAATAGCTTGGGATCTTTCCATACCGTTCGTCATGTTACCCTTGATGCGGTCGATGAAGAAGCTGTAGTCACGGAGTGATCGACTCTTTTTCAGAAGCGCTTTCGTCTTGTCATAGGCGATGTTATGGAAGTTTACTTTCAGTTCCAGATAGATTTCCTCTGCCGTCCTCATATACGCATCGGACAGCTTCATTTGATATATTTCGGGCATATCTCGGCCGCCTGTATAGAATACATGAAATTCCGGTACGGGAATGTGAATAGGTGCGTTTTGGTAAAGCTGTTTTGCTGGAATATATTGCTTAAATTGTTCACAAACATAGTATAGGCACCGCAGAGCCATGTTATGGTTCATCGTACTCTGATGCTCCAAAAAGATCAAGTTGCGTCCTTCCAATAAAAATGAAATGTCGTTTTTTATCTGCGATAGAAATGTACCTTCTAGAGTCACAATACAGAGTGGAACTTCCTTTCCGTATGATTTTTCGTGCAAAGCACTTGTAACTTCCTTCAAGCGTTCTTCATCGTTGAAGTACATGCGGAATATCGTATCCTGGTACAACCTGCCCTTTTGCTTTTTTACCATAGCACTTCCTCGTCTTATCGAAAACTCTTCCCTTAAACACATTATAGCATAAATCGGCACGAGCAAATAGCCCAGCAAATTAACATAACGCCATCCATCATCTGCCCATTGACCCCAGCAAAAATTCCCCCGCACCCAAACGAATGCGGGGGAATCGCTATGCTATGCTGTTTTTTAAGCGCAGATGCCGCTTACATCATGCCCGGCATACCGCCGCCCATGCCCGGTGCGCCCATCGGCATCGGAGGCTCCTTCTCCGGCTTGTCCGCCACGAGCGTCTCCGTCGTCAGAACCATCGCCGCGATGCTCGCCGCATTCTGCAGGGCAGAGCGCGTGACCTTCGCCGGGTCGACGATGCCCGCGCCGATCATGTCGACGTACTCGCCCGTCAGAGCGTTGAAGCCCGTGCCATTCGCCGACTTCTTGACGTTCTCGACGACGACGGAACCTTCGAGACCCGCGTTGTTCGCAATCTGGCGAACCGGCTCCTCGATGGCGCGCTTCACGATGTTGATGCCCGTCTGCACGTCACCCTCGGCGCTCAAAGCGTCAAGCGCCGGCAGGATGTCGACGAACGTCGTGCCGCCGCCGGCGACGATGCCCTCTTCGACAGCCGCACGCGTAGCGTTCAGAGCGTCCTCGATGCGCAGCTTCTTGTCCTTCATCTCGACCTCGGTCGCAGCGCCGATCTCGATGACGGCGACGCCGCCCGCGAGCTTTGCGAGGCGCTCCTGCAGCTTCTCCTTGTCGAAGTCCGAAGTCGTCTCCGCGACCTGCTTCTTGATCTGCTCGACGCGCGCGTCGATCGCAGCCTTGTCGCCGGAGCCGTCGACGATCGTCGTCTCTTCCTTCGACGAGCGAACCTGACGCGCCTGACCGAGATCCTCGATCTCAACGCTGTCGAGCTTCCTGCCGACTTCCTCGGAGATGACCGTACCGCCCGTCAGGATGGCGATGTCTTCGAGCATCGCCTTGCGGCGGTCGCCGAAGCCCGGCGCCTTGACAGCAAGAGCCTTGAACGTGCCGCGCAGCTTGTTGACGACGAGCGTCGCAAGCGCCTCACCGTCGAGATCCTCGGCGATGATCATCAGTTCCTTGCCCTGCTTTACGACCTTCTCAAGAATCGGCAGGATGTCGGCAATCGCCGAAATCTTGCGATCCGTGATGAGGATGTACGGATTGTCGAGAACGGCTTCCATCTTGTCCGTGTCCGTGACCATGTAGGGGGAGATGTAGCCGCGGTCGAACTGCATGCCCTCGACGACCGAGAGGTTCGTGT
>CAMURM010000257.1 GCA_947097535.1 uncultured Selenomonas sp. | reverse complement strand
TACGTCGAAAGTACTTGGTTGGAGACGACCTGGGAGGATAGAAAGCTGCTGGTTCTGACATGCCACCGCTTTTGCGGTGGCATACCTTATGGCGGCTGTGGTGAAGTGGTTAACACACTGGATTGTGGCTCCAGCATTCGTGGGTTCGAGCCCCACCAGTCGCCCCATTTAGGGGTATAGCTCAACTGGTAGAGCAACGGTCTCCAAAACCGTAGGTTGTGAGTTCAAGTCTTACTGCCCCTGCCATCGTCGATTGACCTCATTTCTTGTAAATGAGGTTTTTTTATTGCTTTTTATCAGAGGGAATTTGTTAGCCTTTTCGGTAGGATTGAGGTGGCAATATGAAAGTGGATACCCTGCCGGTTGATCGCTCGCGCAGTTTGCTGCATCGCGCCAATCAGGCTTTTTTCTTTGTCGGCGGCTTCGGCGTGGCATCTTGGGCGCCTCTCGTGCCGCTTTTGAAGGCGCGGCTCGGTGTCGCTGAGGATGTGCTTGGGCTCTTGCTTCTCTGCATCGGCGTCGGCTCACTGGTGACGATGCCTTTTGCAGGAGTCTTGGCCGGGCACTTCGGCTGCCGCCGGGTGATCGCTGTCGATTCGCTCGTCTTTGCGGCGCTTCTTGTGGCTCTTGCCAGGGTGGACAATATCGTTCTTGCTGTGCCGACGCTTCTTTTGTTCGGCTCTTCCATGGGAATTATCGATGTCACGATCAATATCCATGCCGTGCGCGTCGAGCAGCTTTTGAAGAGGCGCGTGATGAGCGGCATGCACGCGCTTTGGAGCGTGGGCGGCTTCATGGGGGCGGGACTTTTCGGCGTTTGGATGGTGCTCGGATTCACGCCCTTGGGCGCGACGGCGTGTTCGGCAGGCATCATCGTGCTCATGGTGCTCGCCTTCGCGCGATTTTTGCTCGCGGGCAGGAGTGCGCCTGAGGGCAGGGCACTCGCCGTGCCGCACGGCATCGTCGCCTTTGTCGCGGCGGTCGCCGGTATATCCTTCCTCGTCGAGGGCGCTGTCATGGACTGGTCGGGCGTGTTTCTCACGGAGGTGCGCGCGATGGACATGTCTCTTGCGGGCACGGGCTTCGCTGTCTTTTCTGCGGCGATGCTCCTCATGCGGCTCTTGGGTGATGCGATTGTCAATCGCCTGGGTGCGCGCCGCGTCGTATTCTTCGGTTCGGTCATCGCTATCGCGGGTTTCTTGCTCGTGATCGTTTCGTCCTCCGCGTGGCTCATTTTCCCCGGCTTCTTCGCGATTGGTTTCGGCTGCGCGAACATCGTGCCGATTTTCTTCTCATTGATGGGAAAGCAGCAGGATATGACGATCAATGCAGCGGTCGCGGCGGTGTCGACGTGCGGTTACCTCGGCGTGCTCATGGGACCTGCCGCCATCGGCTTCATCGCACACAGCACGAGTCTTTTGGCATCGTTCGCACTATTGGCCGTGCTGCTCTTCGTGCAGCTTCTCATGGGGCTGCATGTGTTCCGCAAGGTGGCGTGAGAAAAAATTTATCGGCGCGTGGCTCTAAAGGCGGCGCAAGGGCAGCAGTAAAAGCTCTTGCGCCGTCTTTTCGCTTATGTGCGATGCTCTTTGATGCACGCGAGAAAAGCCTCGCCGTAGCGCTCGCATTTTCTTTCGCCGACGCCCTTGACGTGCAGGAAGTCGTCAAGCGTTTCAGGCAGCACTTGGCACATGTCGCGCAGCGTCGCATCGGAGAAGATGACGTAGGGCGGCACGCGGTCGCGTGCGGCTAGCTCTTTCCTGAGTGCTCGGAGGTAATCGAAGAGCGAGATGTCGATGGGCTTTTCCTTCTGCTTTCGGGGGAAGTTTTGGAAGACTTGTTCCTTGCCGCGCAGTACGGCGTAGGCGGGTTCTGCGAGCTGCAGCACGGGGTATTCGCTCTCGGTGAGCGAGAGATACCCCGTGGCGATGAAACGCTGGATCGAGCGCTTGATCTCGGCGAGCGTCTGCTCCTGCATGATGCCGTAGGTCGACAGTTCGTCGAGGTGCAGCGTGCGCACGCGCTGCTCGGCGGAGCCTTTGAGCACCTGCGCTGTCAGCGTCATGCCGTAGCGTCCTCTCATGCGGTAGACGCACGACAAGATTTTCTGCGCATCAAGCGTCACGTCGCGTCGCTCGAAGTCGCCCTTGCAGCTGCTGCAGCGCTCGCACGAGGCGGCGGGGCTTTCCTCGCCGAAGTAGCGCAGGATGAAGGCGCGCAGACAGTCGGGCGTGTGGCAGTAGTCGGACATCTTCTGCAGGCAGCCGAGTTCGTGCGCCTTGCGCGCGGCATCCTCGGTCGAGATGTCGATCAGGTACTTTTGCGTCATGACGTCCTGCGGCGAGAAGAGCAGGAGGCATTCGCCCGGCTCGCCGTCGCGTCCCGCGCGTCCCGCCTCCTGATAGTACGACTCGATGTTTTTCGGCATGTTGTAGTGGATGACGAAGCGCACGTTCGACTTGTCGATGCCCATGCCGAAGGCATTCGTCGCGACGATCGCCTGCACGTTGTCGTAGAGGAAGTCGTCCTGCGCCTTCGAGCGCTCTTCATCGCTGAGTCCCGCATGATAAGGACGCACGGCGAATTTTTTTTGCTGCAGGAAGCGGCTCAGGGCGTCCGTCTCCTTGCGCGTCGCACAGTAGATGATGCCGGCTTCTTCGCGATGCGTGCGCAGGTAGTTCGCGATGAAGTCCTTGCGGTCGACGCCTGTGAGGACGCCGAAGAAGAGGTTCGGCCGGTCGAAGCCTGCGACGTGCACGGCGGGGCGGCGAAGTGCGAGGAGAGAGATGATGTCGTCCTTGACGCGCGGCGTCGCCGTCGCCGTGAAGGCGCCGATCAAGGGGCGCTTCGGCAGACGTTCGATGAAGGGCGCGATGGCGCGATAGCTCGGGCGGAAGTCGTGCCCCCACTGCGACAGGCAGTGCGCCTCGTCGATGGCGATGAAGGAAACGGTCTGCTCTTGCAGCAGGGATTGGAAGAAGTCGGTTTCTAGGCGCTCGGGCGCGACGTAGACGATCTTGTACGCGCCTCTCGCGATGGCGCTGAGCCTTGCGCGAGCTTCCGCCTGCCCAAGCGAGCTGTTGATGAATGTCGCGGGTGCACCGGCTTCTGTGAGCGCGTCGACTTGATCCTTCATCAGCGAAATCAAGGGTGAGATGACGAGCGTGACGCCGGGGAGAAGCAGGGCGGGCACTTGGAAGCAGATGGACTTTCCCGCGCCCGTGGGCATGATGGCGACGGTCTCGCGGCCTTCGAGCAGGCTCTTGACGACGGTCTCCTGTGCAGGGCGGAAGCTCTTGTAGCCGAAGGTCTGCTGCAGGATCTG
>CAMURM010000256.1 GCA_947097535.1 uncultured Selenomonas sp. | reverse complement strand
CAGAACAGCCGCCGTTGGAATCTGATGGCAAGCATGGACTTCTGAGGGGAGGAAAACTTCGATGAAATGGAAAAACAGCTTCAAAAAAGGCTCTCTCGCCGCCTTCGTGACGCTCGCCCTCACGGGCTCTGCATGGGCGATGCCGACGGGCGGCGTCGTCGAGCAGGGAAGTGTCAATGTTGACGCCGCGAACATCGCCGCGAACGACCCCATCGCCAACGTGGCGAGCGGCGCGACCATCACGCCGCAGACGAACAGCATCATCAACTGGGAAGCCTTCAATATCGCGCAGGGAGAAGCCTTGCACTTCAATACGACGAACGCCGCGCTCTTGAACCGTGTGACGGGCGCACAGATGTCGGAACTGCTTGGACAGATGACGCAGGTGGGCGGCAGCTTCCTCTACCTTGTCAACCCGAATGGCATCCATATCGGCGGCACGGCGAGCTTCGATGTGACGAATCTGACGCTCTCGACGCTGAACGTGGCGAGCGAGGACTTCCTCAGCTATGTGACAGCTGCGAAGCCGTATCTTCCTTCGCAGCAGGATGCAGCGAAAGGTGCGAAAGCGATCACTGTTGATCAAGGTGCGCACTTCAATGCGGCGGGACCTTTGACGCTTCAGGCGTCGAAAGTCACGGTGGCGGACGGCGTGACTTTCGTGGCGACGCCTAGTCCTATGCCGCATGCTTTCTATATCACAGCTGCAAAGTCGATTTCCGGTTCCGACAACACGACCAAGACGGAAGCGGGAAATGATGTCGTATTCCGCGGTGAGACCAAGAATTTTGATATCATTTCGATGCTCGGATCGAACATCACCTTAGACGGTGCGAAAGTGGCAGGAAAGAATATCAACTTGGATGCCGTTGGCACGTTTACGATGAATCCTGTCGTTTCGGAAGACAGCTATACGATGACGGCAGCGCTGACGAACACGCTGACAGTCAAGAACACGCAGATTGCAGGCGATGAAGTCGAGCTGCGCGGCGGCAAGGTGGATGTGGCCAATGATGTGAAGTTTGGCTTCGATGCAGGCTCGAATGAAGCACATCTGATGGTTGCCGCTGTAAAGAGCTATTCGAAAAACAATAAGGATAATAAGGAGACAATGGAAGCTTTTACTGAGCAAGGCAACGATGTAGCGTTCCATGCAACGGTAGAATCCCATGCAGATCGAGATGCGGAGGTGAATATCGGCGGCGCGACTGTCAATCTTGACCGTGCGAAGTTCCGTATGCCAAAGGGAAATCTTTCGGCAGTGGCAATCGCAAGCTCTGAGGATTCCAATGCGGAAGTTGACCATGTATGGACGGAAAAAGCCGTGACGAAAGCGACGGCAGCGAATGTTGTGCAGGCGGATGGTCTGGAGATTGATGGTAATCTGCGCGGCACGCATATCTATGGCGGTAAGGTAGATCTCAAGAATACGACGATCAAAACGCCGGGCAGAATCGAAATCGAAGCCTATAATTCGCGTGACTGGACGTTGAAAAATGATGGTCAAATTGTCGAGAAAAATCTGCGTGCCGGCACAGATAACGTCGTGCGCTTGGAAAATACGAAACTTCTGAGTGCAGCTGAAGAAGCGAACGGTTGGATCAAATGGGTTCAGGTCTACGGCGGTGCCGTTGACATCAAGGGTTCGGAGCTGACCTCGGATCATAGCGTCGATGTCAGAGCCTTGCAGTCGATGGATGAGGTTCTGAAAAAAGATTCTCCCAGTATGGGGGCTTGGTATTTCCCGAATTACACTACGCAAAAGGGTGAATATCATGCAGGTGCAGAAAATCATTTGCAGATCAGCAACTCGAAGCTTCATGCCAACCTCGCTTCGTGGAATACATACGAGAGACCTGATTGCTATGTCTCTGCCATCGGCGGCAAGGTGAGCTTGAAGGACGTCGATATGAAATCGCCGCGCGATATTGACGTCTATGCGCTGAGAGAAGCGCAGGTGCTTGAAGAGCCGCCATCGCACAAAAGCGAGGTAAAGTACGATACGAGCAGTACTGTGACCATGCATAATACGACGATGGAAGCCAAAGGAAGGTCGGAAATCTTTGGCGGCAAACTGCATCTGAAAGGGTCTTCCTTGCAGGCGGGCAAGATTGATGTTCGTGCAGGCGAAACGAACAAGACCACAGGCTCAACCAGCTCAACAACAGCCTCAACAACAGCCTCAACAACTGGCACAAACAATACGCTTTACCTTGAGGACACAAAGCTTCAAGGTAAAGAAAATTCCATCATGCATAGAAAAGGTGATGTCTATCTCCTTGGCGGACAGGTCTCTTTGAAAAAAGCGGAGATCCATACTGCTGGGAAAGATTCACAAGTGCACATTTACTCCGGGCAGATGGAGCATTGCGAGCCGTTGCCTCAGCTGAGAAAATCTTTCTACATGACAAAGGGAATGCCGCTTTATATGGACAGCACGAAAATCACAACTCCTCGCTACCGCAGCTATAGTGGGACGGCGCATCTTATGAACGGTACGGAGATCGAGGGATATCTGATTATCTTTTCTGCTGCGCAGATGTTTGATTTCAGAGATATGGATGACTATAAGATCTCGCTTACAAAGGATAATGTAGTTTCCCTCTGGGATTCCAAGTTAAAGCCTCGGACTGATCATATGGGTCTGAAGTTGGAAGCAGGTGGCTTGCAGGCTTGGAAAGGCAGTGAAGTAGAATCCGACTGGATTGATTATCTCAATGGACATATCGAGCGCACGGATGGCTCTACCTTCACCATGCAGCGCGATGAATCGTCGAGAATCAGCGAAACGGCTCATCCCGAATTGCCTGTAACCGTCGCCACAGCCCCTGCCATGCCGACGTTCCCCATGTTCCCGCTGACGCCGGATAACGCGCAGCTTTCCGAGCAGGACAAGGAGAATATCGCGACGGGCAAGTCCGAGGCGCAGAGTATCATCGCCTCGGCGGCGGATACAGAGGCACAGGGCAAGGCACTCGCTGAAGCCGTCGGGAAGCTCAACAATGTTCCGAACGCATCGAGCCGCCAGAAAGCGGGCGTCGTCACGGGCATGATCCAGGCGATCAACGAGATGAACACGCTGACGACAGAGGAGAAGCACGCGCTTCAGGTCGCGGTGCTCGACGCCTACGGCGCTGTGCAGGAAGCGAAGGCAGAGAGCGACCACCGCACGCAGCAGGCGAAGGTGGACGCCGACAGGATGACGACGACGGAAGGCACCGCCGCCGCCCTGCCGACAGCGGAAGAGCCGCAGGAAGCGGTGCATTTCGTAGGGTGATTCCTTAGTTTCTGTTGTGGCAAACTAAAACCGGCTCCAACAGAAGGAACG
>CAMURM010000255.1 GCA_947097535.1 uncultured Selenomonas sp. | reverse complement strand
CCATGTACTGATTTGTTTCCATTTCAAATCCCCCTGTTTGTTTTCTGCCGCCTCCAGGAATCCCTGCTCATCGCATTTTCCTCGAAAGGCCCAGCAGCCTGTCAGTTTGCTCCGCAACCTTCGCCAAGAGCCTTGGTACCAGCCAGGCAGCACGCGAATCGCGAATCCCTTGCATCATTCTTTAATATTCTTCGCCATCACCGTCAAAAATCCTGCTATTCTTCGCGACCGGGACTGTCCGGGTGCAGGGTAAGCTGACGGCGAAGTTCGCTGAAGACAAAATGAACGATCTTGTTCATGGTTCCTCGATTGAGCTCAAGGAAATGCGCCCCGATCTGCCAGCCGCGATCGCTCGGTTCGAGCGGCTGACAGCGCACGACGCGCGCCATCAGCGACAACATGCCGATGTTGGGGAAGTTCGTAAAGACGATCGAGGCGCGGCTGTTGATCTTGACGTAGCGCGGCACGGCAAACGACAAGCCGCCGCCGCTGACGTCCGTCGTATGGAGCTTCATGAGATCGCTCTCGCGTCCTTCCGTATCGATGATCCGCACCTGGATCGGCAGGCGCACCGCCGCGCGCACGAAGCTGCGGTTCTGGTGACGCTCGACGACCTCCGGCTTCGTGATCAGCCAGACGGGAATCGGGTCGCGCTTCTTCCCCTTGAATACGGAAAAGAAGCGGTAGCGGCACTTTTCTCCTACGGCAAGCCCATAGAGCTGCTCACCCTGCGCCGGGATGATGGGGCGGCGCTTCTCGTCCACAGGCATGGCAACGACCAGTCTGTCCGAGGTGATATCTTCTATGCGGCTCGTATATCTTATATCGTCATCTTCCAGGTAAAACTCAACCCTCTGCCCGATTTTCAGCACGGTTGCCGCATTCATCAAATCGCCAGCCATAGCAGGGCACCTCCTCCTCAGCGAGTGAAATCAAGAAAATATTGCAGGAATGATTTCCAACCTTTTTTTACAAGGACCTTTTCCCCATAAAGAATCGAGCGCGCAATCGCCTTGATGCACTTCGCAGCGAGCGAGTCCGGATATGCCTGGAGAATCGGCTTCTGCTGCCGCACGGCTTGGATCATCGTGCGGTCTTCGTAAATCGCCCCGAGGGAGCCGATCTCCATGTGCAGGAACCGCTCGGCGGTCTTTCGCAGCTTCTCCGCCACTTCGAGGCTCTCCGCTTCATCGTAGACGCGATTGACGACGATGCGCATGTTCGGCTTCGCCGCGTATATGCTGTACGCCTTCATGACGGCGTAGGCGTCGGTCATGGCCGTCGGCTCGGGCGTCGTCACGAGGACGACCTCGTCCGCCGCCAGAATGAAGTCGAGGACATTCCTGCCGATGCCCGCACCCGTATCGATGAGGATGATGTCCGCCAGCTCGCCGCAGCCCGTGAGCTTTTCTTCGAGCAGGCTGCGCTCGGCGGGCGTGAACTCGCCCGCCTGCTCCATGCCCGAACCGCCCGAGATGTAGCGAAGCCCGTAAGGCCCCTTCAAGATCACATCGTCGAGTACGACATCATCATCGAGAAGATGCAGGAGATTGTACTTCGACGATGTTCCGAGGAGCACGTCGACGTTCGCCATGCCGAGGTCGGCGTCGATGACGAGCACCTTCTTGCCTTCGGCGAGGAAGGCGAGCGCGAGGTTCACGGTCAGATTCGACTTGCCGACGCCGCCCTTGCCGCTCGTGACGGCGATGATGCGCGCGCCCTCCTTCGGAAGCGGGTGCGCGGCGGGGGCGGCAGGCTCTGCGGCAGCGGGCGCCTCCCTGCCGTTCTCCGCGGCGGCAGGATCCTTTTTATTTTCTACGAGCTTTCGCAGACTTGCTGCCTGATCTTGCATACATCTACCTCAAAAAAAGTTCTGCAAGCTTTCCTGGCTCCGCCGGCACGATGTCATCGGGAACGCTCTGCCCGTTCGTCAGATACGAGAGCCGCATATCCTTCTTGCGCAAGATATTCAAGATGATGCCGAGGCTCCTCGTCTCATCCGTCTTGGTGAAGATCACCTTGTCGGGCTTGCAGGCGGAGAACTTATCGATGATGTCCCTCGCGTCCTCGTTCTTCGTCGTGGCGCTCAGGACGAGATACTTCTCGATGTTCTGGTTGACGGCAAGGAAGTCCTTGAGCTCCGCCATCTGGCGGCGGTTGTGCTGGCTGCGCCCCGCCGTGTCGATGAGGATGAGCTGCTTCTGTCGAAACTTCTGTATGGCTTCCTTGAGCTCGTCGGGCGTATATACGATGGCGATGGGAAGTCCGAGGATGTCGGCGTATGTCTTGAGCTGCTCGACCGCCGATATGCGGTAGGTGTCCGCCGTAATGAACGCCGTGCTGATGCCCTTTTCCAGCACGCACTGCGCGGCGATTTTCGCGAGCGTCGTCGTCTTGCCGACGCCCGTCGGGCCTAAGAGCGCCACGATCTTCCGCTTGCGGCTTCTGAGCTCAAGTCCGTCCGCCATCTGCACGTTGTCGGCGAGATACTTCGTGAGCCCGTCCAAAGCGAGCGGCGTATCCTTCGCCGCCAGGATGGCTTCGGCGGGCAGCTGCAGCACGACATCGTCGATGATGTCCGGCTCGACCTCCTGCTGCTTCAATACCTGCTGCAGCGACAACTCATCCTCAGGCGCCTTCTCCTTGCTGACGACCTCAACGAGCATTGCCTTCATCTGCGCAAGCTCGTTCTGCAGCGCCTCGATCGTCTCTCGCTGGCGCTCTTCGTCGCTTTTCACAGGCGCTGTCTCGTCGTCAGCCATCGCTTCCGTCTCGGGCGGCAGAGCCGTCTCTTGCGGCGCCTCGCGCTTTTCTCTGCGCGAAGGCGCGGGCGCCGCTTCTTCCATGGCTTCCGTCGCCTCCGGCGCGCGCGGCTTCTTTCGCCTCGCGGGCGCCGCCTTCCTGCGACGCGGCTTTCGCGCCGGCGCGACGCTCTCTTCTGCGCCGGCCGCAAGCGGCTCGAACGGCGCCGTCCTCTCTTCGGAGGGGAACGACGGCACGAACGGTTCCGCCGGCGCGGGCTGCGGCGAAGCGCCTGCCGGCTGCGGGGCGGCAGATGCCGCCCCGCGCACCCGGCGCTCGGCTTCGACAAGAGCCGCTTCCGTCCCCGCCGTCCTGTAGCTCTTCGCTGCATTCTGCGAAAGGCGCGGCTGCGGCCTCTGCCTCGCCTGCGGCTGCACCGCTGCGGCGGGAAGCGTCATCTGCGGCTGCAGCGCAGCTTGCGCGGTGTTCGTCTCCCAGGCGGCAGACGCGGGAGCGGCAGCCGGCAAGGGAGCGACAGTCGGCGCTGGCGTCGGCACGGGAGCTGCCGGCGCGCCTGCGCGCCCTTGCGGCAGC
>CAMURM010000254.1 GCA_947097535.1 uncultured Selenomonas sp. | reverse complement strand
GCATCATCTCGATGGACGGCACGCCGTTCATGCCGACGCCGTGCATCTTTTCCTTTTCGTTCCCGTGCTTCTTATCCTGCGCCGCGATGCTCTCAACGCTCATCGCATTCTCCCCCGTCAGCAGGTACTGAATGCACTCAACCGTCGTCTGCGCGATGTTGACCTCCCAGAATTTGCCTGCGATGGTCAACTCATACTGTACGCCGTTAAAAGCGACGAGTCCGCGCTTTTCCCAAAGTTCATAGAGCCAGCGAAGTCCCGTAAGACGCTCATCCATCGCCTCAAGGCGCGAAAGATCCATAAGCCCGTATTCCAGCATATTGACTGCACAGTTGGAAAACGGCTGGATCTCCGACTGCTTCACAAGCCCCATGATCGGCTTCTGATTGCTCGCCACAAGCATCGCGTAGGGCTGCAGCACACGATGCAGCATGACGGCATAACCTCCGAGGAAGCCGCCCGCGCTGCTGCCGAAGGGGAACATCGGCACGCCCTTCTTCGCAAGCGCGTTGTAAAGACTGCGCTCGCGGTTGCTGCTCGCCCAGTGGCACATGCTGAGCTGACGCCAGCCGCGCTTCTTCATGTAGTCATGCGCGAAAGCGTACATCTTCGCCTGCTCCTTCGTCGTCGCAGCAGGATCGAGCTTGCCCTCGGCGATGCGCTTGTTGAGGTCGCTTCCTTCAAAGACGTTGAGCTGATAGAAGTCCGCGCCGTCGATGCCCGAGGCAATGAGATCGTCGAGATCCTGCTGCCAGACCTCCATCGACTGACCGGGCAGCCCATAGATGAGGTCGAGCACGACCGAGCACTGCTCGTACGACTTCAGAAGTTTGAGCCGTTCGAGGACTTCCTCCCTCGTCTCGATCCTGCCCTGCGACTGACGCACCTTCGTATCGAAGGACTGCACGCCGAGCGAGATGCGGTTGACGCCGTTCGCGAGCCACGCCTCGATCTTCTCGGGCACGAGGTCATGGATGCGGCCTTCAAGCGTCAGCTCGTAATCATTTGCCAAGGGCAGGACGCGGCGCAGCGTCGAGAGGACGCGCGCGGCATTTTCCGCCGAAAGCGACGTCGGCGTGCCGCCGCCGATGAAGACGGCGTGTATGAGACCGCCCTTGAGGCGCGGCGCGTCCGCAGACGCCTCGATCTCCTCGATCAGAGCCTCGACATAGTCGTCCTCCGCCGACTGATGCGCGGCGTTTTGAAAAAAGCCGCAGTAGAGGCACTTCGTCTTGCAGAACGGGATGTGAATGTACGCCGCCTGAACCTCGCCCTTCTTCGCGGGCGTGTTCATGATGCCGAGCCACGTCTCCTGCGCCTCAGCGGGCGGCACGACCTCGCCGCGCACGCCTGCATGAACGACGCGCTTTCTCGGGAACGCTTCCGTCAGCGGGTCGTCCGCCGCCCTGCCGAACTGCAGCTCACGCTGCTCCTCGGTATCGGCATCGAACATATCTTTCAATTTATAAGCCATTACGCTTCACCTCATGAAATCTTCGCCATCGTCTCCTCGGCGAACTTCTTCGCCGCCGCCAAATCCGCCTCGTCAGGATGCGTCGCCGCCTGGGCATGGAGTGCATCGCGCTCGGGCGACTGTCCGTGGACATGGCCCTTCGGGAACTGCTTATACATCATCTCAATGACCTTGGGATCGACAGCGCCCTGGCAGATAAACTTGCCGACAGGCGTCTTACCCTCGGGCAGAAGCTCTGCCGCCTTGTCCAAGCTCTCGGCTGCATGAGGCGACTTCGGATTCGCACCGAGCGTCGCGAAGAGCGCCACATGTTTGTTCCTCAGCTTCGGCAAAAGATCCGCCGTCGCCTTGTCCGCCGTGCCGCGGTCAACCCAGAAGCCGACGAATACACAGTCGTAGTCGGCGAGATCGGCGGGCACGTCCTTGATGGAGACCGCCTCGGTTCCTGCGGGCAGGCCGCTCGCAATCGCCTCACCGACCTTCTTCGTGTTTCCCGTAAGGGACGAATATACAACAATCGTACGCATAGAAAATTCTCCTTTTTCTGAATGTAATTCATGAATATACTTGAGTTGATATTCATATTATACCATATAATCCCGCAAAGGGAAGAGGCGAGAAGAAAAAATTCTCTAACCTTTCCTCCCGCCATCCTCTGCGGTCTATACTGCTTACCTTTGCTCGCGATGCTTCAAAGTCAGTTCAGGTAGAAGTTCACAGGCGTCGAAACCGTGACGGTCTGCCCCGTCGGATTCGGGAAACTGCCAACCGCACGCGCCGCCTCAAGCGCGGCATCGTCGAGGATGTCGCTGCCCGATGAACTGCCGAGCGAGACGCTGACGATGCTGCCGCTCGTGTCGATCGTGCATACAACCGACGCTGATCCCTCCAGACGCCGCTTGATCGCCATGTAGGGGTACTGCTTGTTCGCATCGATCGCCGCGCGGAAGCCCGCCGCATCGAAAGGCGACGTTCCCGTACCCGAAACATTGCCGTCGCCCGAACCTTGACCTGCACCCGAGCCCTCACCGTAACCTTGACCGTCACCCGAACCGGAGCCCGAGCCGCTGCCCGAGCCGCTGCCCGAGCCTGTGCCGCTTCCCGTGCCTGTGCCGCTGCCCGTGCCTTCGCCTGTACCGCCTGCCGACGAGGCAGAAGGGGCGCCGCTCGACGGCGCGCTCGTCGTCGGGCTGGGCGTGGGCGAGGGCACCGCGTCGGGAGTCTGCACGGGCGCAGGCTCCGTCACGACCGGCTGCGGCTGCGTCTGCGCCTGCTGCACCGTTTCCACGCGCTTTGCCACTTCTTCCGGCTTCAGCGGCTCCGGGAAGGCGGCTGCACCACCGCCGCCGCCTTCATGCCCGCTGCCCTGGCTGAAGTTCGAAGTCGCGAGATCGACCACATAGGTCTGCTGCTCTTTCTCCGCGACGATCTCCGCCAGACCGACGGCAAAGAGCACGGCGATGACAACGTGAAGCAAGGCGGAAGCAATGTACGCTTTTTTCCATGAAAGGTTTTGCTCCATATCTTCTTCCTTCCCTCATTCACTTTTGTTCAGCGGCAATCGACAAGCGCGTCACCCCGGAAGTCTTGAGCATGTCCATGACGGCGACGACCTGACCGTGTGCCGTACGCTTGTCCGCCTGCAGGACGACCGCCGCATTGGCGTTTTCCTGCATGTGCTGCTTCATGATCGTCGCCGATTCCGTGATGCTCACGGGCTTGTTGTCGATCGTGATGTGCCCTTCCTCGTCGAGCGTCATGATGATCGGCAGCTGTGCGGGTGCGGACGCACTCTGCGCCTGAGGCAGCTGCACGGCAAGCGCCTTCTGCGCGACCGTCTGCAGGCTGTTCATCATGAAGAAGACGAGCAGGA
>CAMURM010000253.1 GCA_947097535.1 uncultured Selenomonas sp. | reverse complement strand
TCGGCTTCGTCGCCGACCTCGGCATCCTCGCGCTCTCGGGCATGATCATCCGCAATTCCGTCATCCTCATCGACCAGATTCAGAAGCATATCAAGGCGGGTGATTCGCCGCGGCAGGCGGTCATCGACTCCGCCGTGCTGCGCTTCCGTCCCATCATGCTGACGGCGGCAGCCGCCATCCTCGGCATGATTCCTCTGATGACGAGTTCCTTCTGGGGACCGATGGCAGTGGCGATCGCGAGCGGACTGCTCGTCGCGACGGTGCTGACTTTGCTCGTCCTGCCCGTGATGTACGCCGCCGTTTATCGCGTGAAGAAGGATTCTTGAGAGAAAAGCAGGAAAGGGCAGCTGACCCGTCGCAGGTCGGAGACTCACAGAAAAGAAAATAAATATTTTCCCAAAGTATGGACTTTCGTACTAAGATATGATATATTATGGCGAAAGGGTCGGAGTTTGCTCTAAAGGAACCACTGATAAATTCAGCCACCCATCTTCACGCATCTGCGCTGTCCTCTCGTCGTCGACAAATCCTCGATAGATACAGCACATCTGCGCAAATCTGGGCGGCTTCATTTTATCAGCGTTTCCTAAAAAATCTTTTTGGCTGACGATAGTGACGATGGAAAGGCGGTGTGCTCGGATGTCTGGAAAAAAGAAGCGGCGCTTGGCATTGGCCGCCGTGTTCTTTCTGGCGTTCACAGGGCTCTTGCTTGCCGCCTCTCTGACACTGCCGCATCTTTTGCGCGCTGCCAACGCCCATACGCTGGCGCTGGGCGTCGATGAGATGGCGGCGTTCTCAGCGCAGAGATCCGTTACGGAAGAAGCCGAGCCGCAGGAAATGCACTATCAGCAGAGAGCGCAGCTTCCCGATGAGCGGGAGATCGGAGTGCTGCTCGAAGAAGCGCAGAGCGGCGCAAAGGGCTGGCAGCATCTCGACTACCCCGAGGCGCCGATCCTCTGGGAGGACATGCGCTACGTCTGGCTGACGGTGCGCCTGCCGCAGAATGAATACAGCGGCATGGGGCTGTTCTTCAAGACAACGAACCAGTCGATCCGCGTCTGGCTCGACGGCGAGCTCATCTATGAGTACGGCTCGATGGCGGACGGCGAGTACAGCTACGGCACGCGCTGGCATCTCGTGCCGCTGCCGGCGGGCTATGCAGGCAAGAGCCTGACCTTCGGCATGCACTCGTTCAGCACTGCCAATCTGGGGCTTTTCGATCATCTTTGCCTGCGCGATGTGCGCGCGAGCGTGGCGGAGCTCTTCTTCGCCGATCTGCCCTTCGTTTTCGGACTATCGCTCGTCTTCATGATGGGCGCCATCGTCGCCATCTACAGTTGCGCGCTGCGCCGCAACCGCGGCGCCTACTGCTTCCTGCTGCTGTTTTTCCTCGCCTACGGCATCTGGATGATCAGCGTGATGAATGTCAAATACTTCGTTCTGGATTCGCCTGCCTTCTGGTGGTATGTGCAGCTTACGATGGTCTACGGCATTGCGATCCTCGCGTTTCAGTTCCTCGCCGGCTTTTTACCCGCTGCACAGCGAAAGACGATGCGCCTTTTGTCCGTGCCCTTCGTCGTTTTGCTGCTTGCCTCCACCATCGGCGAGCTCTTCGTCGCGCCCGGCAGCTTCCTCTCGTGTATGAACTTCTACTATCCGCTCGCAGGCATCTGCGCGCCGTGGGCGAGCGTGCTTCTGTGGCGTGAGGCAAGGCGCGGCAATGAATACTGTCGCGCGGCGCTCGTGCCGCTCCTGGCAATCGCGCCGCTCGGGCTTTTCGACGGGCTTTGGTTCCAGTATCATCTGTTCGCATGGGACACATACCTCACGCCGTTTGCTCTGCTGTCGTTCGTATTCTTCGTCCTGAGCACGATACGCATGCGCATCCGCGACGAGGTGCGCAGCGAGGCGGTGCGCGATTCGCTGAAGAACGAGATCATGGCAGCGAGGGAAAGGGCGCAGATCGATCCGCTGACGCGCTGCTTCAACCGCTATAAATTCGACGAGACCTTCCCCGAATGGGTAAAGGTGGCGCAAAATACGGACGGTCATCTCGCGCTCATGATGCTCGACATCGACTTCTTCAAGCGCGTCAACGACGACTATGGTCACGACGAAGGCGACCATGTGCTGCGCTCCTTCGCCGATGTCCTGCACACCTCGCTCGATCGGCGTCATCTGCTGGTGCGCTGGGGCGGCGAGGAGTTCGTGATTCTCTGTCTGCACTATACGATGGAGTCTGCGGCAGCCTTTGCCGAGTATCTGCGGCAGCGGGTCGCGGAGTCTTCGATCTGCAGTTACCGTCCCATCCATTGCAGCGTCGGCGTCGCGAGCTGGCACGGGGCGGAAAAGGATACGGCGGCGGCGCTCCTCAAGCGCGCGGACGATGCGCTCTATGCGGCGAAGCAGGAAGGACGCAACCGCGTGGTGATGGAGGAGCCGGGCAGCTTGGATCCCAGTGTTGAGGCAACGAAGTGCGCCGAAAGCGTACCCGCGCATTGAGCAGGAAAACGCCCTGTATATGGAGAAGTAAGAGGGAAGCGCTGGATGAGTCAGCGATTCCCTGCGGAGTCGGCTGTGCGCCGCAGGAGCTTTCGCGAAGGCGGAGGCTCGGCGGCGAGGGCGGCTCCTCTTTCTTTTTGGGGAGGGATTTTATGGCTACGAATACGAGACAAAGATCGCGAAGGATACAGAGGATTTGCCGAATCCTTTGTGCGGCGGCAGCCCTGGGCTCTTTGACGGCAGGCGCTCTCGGCGCTGTGCCGGCTCTGGCGGCAGAGGCACCGGCGGCTCCGACGGGCGGCGCCTCCGTCCATCGCTCGATGCTGCCGCTGCACCGCGTGGGCATTGCAAACCCGATCGTCGAGTACGACAGCATCGAGAAGATGGAAATGGTGCTGGGCTTCCGCCCGCTTGAACTGCCGCGCCGCACGCGCTACACATGCACCTCGCGCGCCGTCATCGACGGCACCGTCGCTGATCTCGGCTACAGCTCGCAGGACGTCTTCGGCGAGCAGCGCACGACGTGGTCGGTGCGCACGGCGGAGCTCGCCGATGTGCGCGATACAGCGGGCGACATCAGCGGTGTCTACGGCGTCTCCTGGCAGGAGGAGCCGATCGGCAACACGCAGGTCTATGTAGCCAAAGTCTACGGCGACACCTACGCCGCGCGCTGGACGAACGGCACCTTCGCTTACGCCGCGCTCGCGTCCGGCATTGTACACGACGAGTTCCTGCGCCTCCTGCGCGATGAGCTCGTCGCGCAGACGGAGAGGCGCTGAAATTATGACAAGAAAAGAGAAGTACCGTCAGGTAAGGCGCGAGGCCATAGCCACAGGACTGGCACTCGCCGCGCTCATCGTCT
>CAMURM010000252.1 GCA_947097535.1 uncultured Selenomonas sp. | reverse complement strand
AGTTCGAGCCGCTCTACTACGACGATCTCATTCTCGACGATTCCTTCATCGGCAGCTTTCAGCAAAAGTGGCTGAAGAAGAACAAGTTCAAGTATACGCTCGACGAATACTTCGCCTTCATGGCGCGGCTCAAGGAAAAGCACGCGGTCAAGACGGGCATCGAGGTCTGCAACTTCCAGAAGCAGGAGAAGGTCGCCGAGATCCTCGCGAAGTATGATTTCGACTATGTGATCGGCTCCGTGCACTTCATCCGTGGCTGGGCCTACGACTCCTCCGAGATCAAGGCGGAGTGGGATCGCCTCGCGCTCGCGGACATCTACGAGTGGTACACGCAGGAGATCGAGAAACTCTGCGCCGCAAAGCTCTACGATGTGCTCGGGCATCCGTTCAACATCCGCCTCTTCCGCTACTTCCCCGACTTTGACGTCACGCCTTTCTTGGAACGTGCCGTGTACGCGATGGAAAAGGCGCAGATGGCGGTCGACATCAATACGGGTACGCTCTACCGCTATCCAGTTGCGGAGATTTCGCCTTACGAGGATTTCATGCGCCTCGCGGCGGCGCACAAACTGCCTGTCATCACGACCTCGGACGCGCACAAGCCCGAGGATGCGGGCGCGTACAATGATGAGGCCGTCGCCTACGCACGGCGCTTTGGCTACGAAACGACGCTTCGCTTCAACGGCAGAGAGCGCGAGATCGTGCCGCTCGGCTGAGCCGTTGCATTTGCCCCTTTCGCCTCTTGCCAGAGCCGCAGATTTCCCGTACAATATGGGGGAGGATTTATTGCAGAAGAACTGTCGGATGGAAGGAGGGCTTCCAGATGATTTTGACGATGGATGAGATCCGAGAGCGAGTTCGTCCGATTTGTGAGGCATATAAGGTGAAGAAGCTCTTCCTGTTCGGTTCCTATGCGCGCGGCGAAGCCACGGAAGAAAGTGATGTAGATTTTCATATTGCGTTGGATGAAAAAACGACCTTGTTGGAATTGGGCGGACTCTATGTGGACTTGGAGGACGCCCTGCAAAAGGAGATCGATATCGTCACGCAGATTCCGAAGGAGCAGGAGATTTTCGGGAAATATATGGAAAAGGAAGAGATTTTGCTGTATGAAGATCGGCGAGAAAGACGCACAGGTTCTGCAGAATATAGTGAAGCATTGTGATGCAATCATAGATACGGCAAGGTATTTTGGCAATACAGAAAAAGTTTTTCTCAAGAATCATATTTATCGCAGCTCTGTTTCAATGAGCCTGCAATCAATAGGAGAATTGACAAAGCACCTAGCCGATGAGTTCATAAGCCGTGCGGCAGAGATTCCATGGAAGCAGATCAAAGGGCAGAGGAATATTTTTGCGCATGGCTATGATACAGAAGTAGATTTTTCCAAGGTATGGGATACTGTAGAGAAGGATATTCCCGGCTTGAGAAAATTTTGTGCCGCAATATTGCTGGATAATGGGTATTCGCTTATCAAGATTGATATTGTGGCGACCGGGGAAGATGAAATGAGGCATGTAAAAAAGGGGGAGTCACTTTGAAAAAATTACGGGAAAAGCTATGGTGTGCCGTTGTTTTCGCGCTTTTTTTTGCTCTTCTGCCATGCTGTGCCTTTGCGGAGGCTGAGGAGTCGGGGGGATGGTATTGGCTGACCTCGGATGCGAAGTACAGCAAGTATTTTGCGCCGCAGGACGTGACGGTCGTCAAGAGCCTCAATGTCGCGGGGCTGTCGCGCACCGTGCCGACGGTCATTCACGGCTGGGTCAAGACGGGCTTCAGCTACGAAGGCGCGCAGGAGACGATCAGCAACTACGGCATCAAGGACATCCTGCCCAATCCGGCAGCGCTTTCCTACAGTCTTGCGCTCGTCGAGGTCAATCCGCAGAACCGCACCTTGCGCTATCTGGAGGAAGACTTCTACGACAGCAAGGGAAATGTCATCTGGTCGAACCATACACCGCGCTCGGAGAAGGAGATGAATTCGCAGCAGTTCGATGAGACGTTCTATGCGGCGATCGTCGATGTCGTCTTCGGCATGGACGAGCTTGCGCGCCTGACGAGTCCCGCACGCTGGATCGAGCTTTGGAAGGCTCGCCTGCCGGGCGGCGGCGAGGAGAGCGCCATTGCCGACACCTCGACCATGCGCATCAAGGGCGAGCAGCTCTTCTACTGGGAATGGGTGACGAAGAAGGATGCGCAGGGAAATACAGAGGAGGTCGAGTTCCGCAAGCGCGTTCTGAATGTGCCGATGGGCACGGTGAGCACGAAGGACGGCAAGACATGGACGGCGAAGACGGGCTGGCAGAATCTGGAAGAAACGGATCTGACGTTCCACGGCATCCCGGCGAACAGCAAGGAGTATCCGGGACTCCTGCGCCTGCGTGACTACACGGCGGAAAATCTCGCATGGCTCTATCGCGCGAGCCTGGAGCCGGAAGGCGAGCGCCGCATCTTGCGCGACGCGGATTGAACGGTTCGCCCCGAGGTTAGGGAAAGGAATTTTTGATGCAGAACAAATACATTCGCAACTTCTCGATCATCGCGCATATCGACCATGGCAAGTCGACGCTCGCCGACCGTCTCATCGAGAGCACGGGCACGCTGACCGAGCGTGAGATGGAAGCGCAGGTGCTCGACAACATGGAGCTTGAGCGCGAGCGCGGCATTACGATCAAGGCGCAGACCGTGCGCCTGCACTATCGCGGCAAGGACGGCGAGGTCTACGAGCTCAATCTCATCGATACGCCGGGTCACGTCGACTTCACCTACGAGGTGTCGCGAAGCCTCGCGGCGTGCGAGGGAGCGCTGCTCGTCGTCGATGCGGCGCAGGGCGTCGAGGCGCAGACGCTCGCCAACGTCTACATGGCGCTTGAGCATGATCTTGAGATCATCCCCGTCATCAACAAGATCGATCTGCCGAGCGCCGATCCCGAGCGCGTGAAGGAGGAGATCGAGGAGGCGATCGGCCTCGATGCGTCCGAGGCGATCCTGACTTCGGCGAAGACGGGGGCGGGCATCGAGGAGATCTTGGACGCCATCGTCGAGCGAATCCCGCCGCCGAAGGGCGAGGACAATGCGCCGCTTCGCGCTTTGATCTTCGACTCGTACTTTGACTCGTACAAGGGCGCGATCGCGCATGTGCGCCTCATGGAAGGCCATATCAAGAAGGGCATGGAACTGAAGATGATGGCGACGGGCAAGACATTCGAGGTGACCGATGTCGGCTGCTTCCGTCCCGCGCCTGCAGAACTCGGCGAGCTTACGGCGGGAGAAGTCGGCTTCGTCGCGGGAAGTTTGAAGAACGTGCGCGACGTGCTCGTCGGCGATACTGTGACGAGCGCGAAAAATCCTGCGCCTGAGCCGCTGCCCGGCTATCGCGGTGTGACGCCGATGGTCTACTGCGGACTCTATCC
>CAMURM010000251.1 GCA_947097535.1 uncultured Selenomonas sp. | reverse complement strand
CCTCAAGGGAGGAGTTTCACATGAAGAAGTCTCTCACAGCCGCACTGACGACAGCGCTCGTCGTCGGCGCCGCCTCGACGACGTTCGCAGCGGCGAACCCGTTCAGCGATGTGCCTGCCGATCATTGGGCATACGACGCTGTCGCACAGCTCGCCGACGACGGCATCATCGAGGGCTACGGCGACGGCACTTACCGCGGCCAGAACGAGATCACGCGCTACGAGATGGCGCAGATGGTCGCCAAGGCGATGGCGAAGGAGGATCAGGCGAACGCCCAGCAGAAGGCGATGATCGACCGCCTCGCCGCTGAGTTCAGCGAGGAGCTCAACAACCTCGGCGTGCGCGTCGCGAACCTCGAAGACCGCATCGACAACGTCAAATGGACGGGCGAACTGCGCTATACCTACGAGCGCACGAGCGGAGATTTCCTCGACAAGTATGAAGGCGGTACCAAGACGAATAACGAACTGCTCTTCCGCCTGGAGCCGGAAGCCACGGTCAACGATCACTGGAAGGTCAAGGCACGCCTCGATGCCGCCTGGAATCCTTCCACGGATTCGTCGGATGAGGATCACGACAGCAAGGTATCCCTCAAGCGCGCCTATGCCGAGGGCACCTACGGCACGACGATCATCGACGCCGGCAAGCTGCCCGTCTTCACGGAGCAGGGCGTCCTCATCGATGACGACCTCTCCGGCGCCGCCGTGACCTTCGGAGCAGGGCAGCCGTTCTCGGGCACGATCTTCGCCGGCCGCTACAACCTCGAACATTCCGCCTTGGGCGACGAAGTGAAGGAAGCAAGGGATATGGGCTTCACCGGCAGAACAAACGCGGATCTGCAGATGGTGAACCTCAACTGGAATCCTTCGGAGAAATTCCACGTCGGCGCGGACTATGTGCGCCTGAAGAACAAGGATTTCATGCATGGCGCAGCAGGTCTGGATGAAGTGTGCAACTTCTGGGGACTCGGCGTAACCTGGATGCCTGAGAGCACAGTCGCTCTGTCGGGCGGCTATTGGAAGAACACGAGTGACACACCCCCTGCCGGCATCGTGGGCGAGCATATGAAAGCGTACAATATCGAGCTCGCCTACAAGGGCGCCGAGCCGGAGAATCCGCGCACGTTCGGCCTCCATGTGGCATACCGCTACCTCGGCGGCGCCGCTGTCCTCGCCCCGACCTTCGACGGCGCGATGTGGAACACGAAGGGCTGGGAGCTCGGCAGCGAGTACACCTTCGCCAAGAACATCGTCGGCACGCTCATCTTCTTCAAGGGCGACACAATCTACTCGGCGGAGCCGGAAGGCAAGACTGAGAACAACAAGCTCTTCGCCCGTCTCGAATACTTCTTCTAAGGCGACATACGGGCAGTGCACCATACGGGCATGCTGGCAATAAAAATCCCTCCTGCTGCAGGACGTTGCAGCAGGAGGGATTTTTATTGCCGACATTTCGTACTCGTGCAGGGGTACGCCCGGCAGCGGCTGCTCGCCTTCTGCTCTTGCAGCAGAGCTTCCCTTTTCAGCGCGCGTAGAGCACCATGCCCCAGTCGCCGGGGATGCGCGCGGCGAGTCCTGCATCTAGAAGCTGTGCTTTCTCGCGTGCGCCGAGCCACTGTGCCTCGCTCTCGTAGTGACGGAAGGCGAGCTCGTAGTCGGGGCGCAGCGCCTTGAGGCGCGCGGCGATTTGCCAGAGATGCTCCGTGCGGTGGCTCACGGCAATCGCGAGCAGCGGCTTGTCGCGCCGAATGACGCCCGCTGCGCCGTCGAGCGCCGCGAGCTCTGCGCCCTCGATGTTGAGCTTGATATAGCCGACGCGCGCGATTCCCTGCTCGGCTGCATAGGCGTCGAGCGTCGTGAAGCGCGCGCTTTCGCCGCCGCCCGCGGAGGCGTGACTCGCGGCGCCTGCCGCCAGATAGCGCATCTCGCAGGGCTTCGACCAAAGGCCGCAGGGCACGGCGCGAAAACCATGGCGGTGCGCCGCTTCCTGCAAACGCGCGAAGTTCTGCGCCGCCATCTCGAAGGCGTGCACCTGTGCGCCGCGCGCGGCGAAGAGGCTCGCCGTGCCGCCGTCACAGGCGCCGCCGTCGAAGACGACCGCGCCCGCCGCCGGCAAAAAGCCGTCCAGCATATACATCGCCTCGTCGGCGAAGCGATAATGCGCGAGCCGCGCCGTAGCGTAGCCTAGGAGCGCCGCGCGAAAGGCACGGCGCGACGCTGCATCAAAGAGGACGCGCTCGACCTCATAGAGCAGCGGCAGATGCGCGGCGAGCGCGCGATAGCGCTGCAGCGCTGCCGCCGCGTCCGTCAATAGGAGCACCGCCGCGCCGTGCCGCTCGAAAAAGCGCGCGAACGCCTGCTGCCAGGAGCCGCGCTCCAAAAGCACGACGTCCGCGCCGAGCCCTTCGCGCTCTACATCCGCAAGGCGCAGGACGCGAAGCTGCGCGGGCGGCCTGCCGACGACAGCCTGCAAGGTCACGAGGCACACGACGCGAAGTCCGGCGCTTTCCAGCTGCTTCACGACGCCGAGCGCTTCGCTTTCCTTCTCCCCCGCGTAGAAATAGGCGCAGCGCCGCCCCTGCCGCACGATTTTCGCCAGGGCGGCGAGATAATGGCACGCACAGAGGCGGCGCTGCATCTCATAGAAGCTCATGGCGCTTTTGTGCCGTGCATCGCCGGGCGCTTCATGCTTCGTCCTCCCCCTTCGGCAGAGCGAAATCTACGGGCAGAGCCTCAAGATCCGTCTCAAGCCTGCGGTAGTGGACGCCGGCGGCGGCGAACATGCGCTTCGAGGCGCGCGTGCTGTCGGATGCCGCGTACTTGTCCGACAGGTAGATGACCTCCTTGATGCCGCATTGGATGATCGCCTTGCAGCATTCGTTGCACGGGAAGAGCGAGGTGTAGATGCGGCAGCCCGCCAGCGACGTGCTCGCGTTCAGGATGGCGTTGAGCTCGGCGTGCACGACGTAGGCGTACTTCTTCTCGCCGAACTCGCCCGTGCTGCCCCACGGGAACTCCTCATCGGAGCAGCCGTTGGGCATGCCGTTGTAGCCGACGCCGACGATGTGCTTCGCCTCGTTGACAATGCAGGCGCCGACCTGCGTGTGCGGGTCCTTGCTGCGGTATTTGGAAAAAAGGGCGATGCCCATAAAGTATTCATCCCACGAAATGATCACGGCTTTTCCTCCTCCCGCACGTCCGTTGCTGCCGCCGCTTCGCCCGCCGCCTCAACGCCCGGCAAAGCCGTGCCGAGGAGGCCGCGCAGGCCGTCGGCGGCAGCGCGCAGCTCGGCGATCTTCGTCGCCTCGCCGTCCTTGATGGCGAGGAGCTTCGCCGCGTCCTCCGCCATCTGCTCGTGCAGCGCGCGCGCCTCGGCGAGCGCGGGAAGCAGCTTCTCCCTGCCGCTTTTGTGCTCGCCCGCACGCCTCGCCGCCTCG
>CAMURM010000250.1 GCA_947097535.1 uncultured Selenomonas sp. | reverse complement strand
GGTTGTCCATCTTCTCTGCAGTAACCTTCATAGTCTGAAATACCCTCCTAAATGTCTCTTCGTCTATGGTTTTCGAGCACAAATCCTGCTCCAATCCCATTTTGCCATGCTATTCATGATACCATACTCAAATAGGAAATACAAGCGCCTGACGGGCGATTCTTCCGCAAACGTTTTAGGGAATCAGCGTGCAAATCCGACGAATCTCTGTTATAATGAAGCCACATTTCTATCGCCGCAAGGAGGCTCTCATGCTCAAGAATCCCATGAACATCGTAAAACTCGTCGCCATTTTCCTCTCCTTCGCCCTCCTCTACGCCATCCATCTCGCCAACCCGACGTTCTTCCCCGAGCTCTGGCAGGTTCTGAAGAGCGGCGACCTTCTCGCGACCGCCGAATACATACGCTCCTTCGGCTCGTGGGCGATGTTCTTCAGCTTCTGGCTCGTGCTCTTCGTCAACGCCATCGGCTTCCCGCCCGCCATCATCTTCTCGACGGCGAACACCCTGATCTTCGGCATCGTCCCCGGCATCGTCCTCTCCGTCATCGCCGAAACCGTCGGCGTCACGATCAGTTTCCTGCTGCTGCGCTTCCTCTTCCGCGCCTCCGCCGAGCATCTCATCGCGAAGCACCCACGGCTCAAGAAGGTCGATGCCTACAGCGGCAAGAACGGCTTCACCGTCATGCTCATCGCGCGCATGGTGCCCTACGTTCCCTCGGCGCTTCTGAACGCACTCGGCGCCTTGAGCGCCATCAGCCTGCGCGACTACGTCATCGCCTCCTTCGTCGGCAAGTTCCCCTCGACCGCCATCGAGGCGATCATCGGACACGACACCGTGCTCAAGAATCCCGACCCGACGCGCCTCGTCCTCGTCTGCATCGCCGCCGTCATCCTCGTCGCCGGCGCCTGGTACTACGAAAGGCGCGTCGAGAAAAAGGCGGACAAGATGCAGAAGATCCTCGACGAGCACGCAAAAATGCGAAAGCCTGCGGAATGAACTTCCGCAGGCTTCTTTTCTCTTCAAAACTCAGATGATATGCTCGCCGTGGTACTTCTCGCCGCCGATCTCGGGATAGACGCCGTACTCAATCGCCCATTCGCATTTGTACTTGATCGCCTGCGCGTGGATCGTCTTGATGCGGTCGATCGTACGCACGACCTTGCCCGGCATCCCGACGACGAGCGAGTTCGGCGGGATGACTTCATTTTCGCGCACGAGCGCTCCTGCAGCGATGATCGAGCCCTCGCCGACTTTCGCGCCCGTGAGCACCGTCGCGTTCATGCCGATGAGCACATGGTTGCCGATCTCGGCACCGTGTACGACGGCGCTGTGCCCGATCGTCACATAGTCGCCGATGATGCACGGATTGTCGTCCGCCACATGCAGGCAGACGAGATCCTGCACGTTCGAGCATTCGCCGACGGAGATGTAGTTCACATCGCCGCGTGCGACGACACCCGGCCAGAGGCTCGCATACTTCGCGACGCGCACATCGCCCGAGAGGAACACCTGCGGCGCAACGAACGCCTCCTCATCAATCTGCGGCTTGATGCCATGAAACTCCGTGCTGGAAAGCGTATACATAAGAATCTCTCCTTTTCTTTTCGTATGCTCCTATTATACAACGATTGGCGCATAAAGGAAATGGCTCAATCGCCATACCCATTCGGATGCTTCTCGTGCCACTTCCATGCCGTAGCGATGATCTCCTGCACGTCGGTGAAGCGCGGCTGCCAGCCGAGTATGCGGCGCGCCTTCTCGCTTGAGGCGATGAGCTGCGCGGGGTCGCCCGCACGGCGCGCGCCGAGCTTGGCGGCGATCTCCTTGCCCGTCGCCTTCTTCGCCGCCTCGATCATCTCCCTGACCGAGAAGCCCTGCCCATTGCCGAGGTTGAAGATGTTGCTCTCGCCGCCCTTTCGCAGGTATTCAAGCGCGAGCACATGCGCGTCCGCGAGGTCGACCACGTGGATGTAGTCGCGCAGACAGGTGCCGTCGGGCGTTGCATAGTCGTCGCCGTAGATCGTGATGTACTCTCGTTTGCCGTTCGGCACCTGCAGGATCAGCGGTATGAGATGCGTCTCCGTCTTGTGATCCTCGCCGATCGAACCGTCAGGGAGTGCGCCCGCCGCGTTGAAGTAGCGCAGAGATACATAGCGGACGCCGTCGGCGCGGCTGACCCACTTCATCATCTTCTCCATCGTCAGCTTTGTCTCGCCGTAGGTGTTCGTCGGCTCCGTCGCATCGTCCTCAAGGATGGGCACGCGCTTCGGCTCGCCGTAGACCGCCGCCGTCGAGGAGAAGACGATCTTCGCGATACCGTGACGCACCATCGCCTCAAGCAAAACCTGCATGCCGTAGACGTTGTTGTTGAAATAGAGGAGCGGCTTTTCCATGCTCTCGCCGACGAGCGAATTCGCCGCGAAGTGAATCACGGCTTCGATCTCGTTCTCCGTGAAGATGCGGTCGAGCACAGCGGCATCGCGGATGTCGCCCTCGTAAAACTTCGCCGCCGCATGGAGCGCGCCACGGTGCCCCGTCTGGAGATTGTCGACGATGACGACATCTTCCCCCTTTTCGACGAGTTGATGAACCGTGTGGGAGCCGATGTAGCCGGCACCGCCGCAAACCAGGATTGCCATGATATCTTCCCCTTCCTCAATTACCAAACCCTATCGCTGAGCCGACGCCGCTAGACGCCGCCGAGCTGCGCGATGAAGGCGAGCGAGCGCAGCGGCCTGCCGAAGAGCGAGCGAAGATACGCGAGCAGGAGGCTCTCCGCTGCCAGAAGCTCCTGCTTTCTGACAGAAAACGGCGCCTTCGGCGATGATTCGCCCGCCGCACCTTGCGGAGAGGCGAACTCCTGCCAGTCGAGCGTAGTCAGCTTCTCGATGAACTCCTTCAGCGCGGCGGCAAAGAGCGGCGCACCGTCCTCGCGGCAGTCCTCGCAGAGCACGCCGCCCTCAGCGATGTCGATGGCCATCGGCTCCGCAAACGGCGCGCCGCAGTGGACGCAGCTTTCGAGGTGCAGCGAGAGCCCCGCGAGCGCGAGCAGCTGGTACGCCGCCGCGAGTGCCACGAGGCGCGGATTGCGCTCCTCGAAGGCGCGAAAGATCAACAGCAGACGGTCGAAGGCGTCGGGATTCGGCTCATGCTCAGGAAAGAGCTCCAACGACAGCTCTGCCACGAAGGAGCCGTATGCCATGGCAGAGAGCTCCTCGGAGAGGCGGCGAAAGCGCCCCTTGAGCGTGCATTGGCGCACCGTCCAGACCCTGCCGCCCTCGGTGAGCTCCACGTCGATATGACTGAACATCTGCATGCCCGCCGCCAGCGCGCTCTTGGGGCGGCGGCAGCCGAACGCCGCCGCCTCGACACGCCCGTATTCGCGCGTCAGAAGCGACGCCATCTTGTCCGCCTCGCCCCAGTTCCTCGTGGCGAGCAC
>CAMURM010000249.1 GCA_947097535.1 uncultured Selenomonas sp. | reverse complement strand
TATCGCAGGCTGTTTCATCTGTGAAGGAAAAATCAGCCCATGGACGAACAATGTCCATGGGCTGTGTTAAAATATTTATGAAGAACAAGTGAGGTATGATACAGGCAAACGAGAAGGAGGCAGCTTTATGTATGGAGCGATTTTGGGCGATATGATTGGTGCGCCGTATGAATTTGACCGCGGCGACAAGACGAAGGATTTCCCGCTGTTCAGCGCAGGTTCTCGCTTTACGGACGATACGGTGATGACCATTGCCGTTGCCGAGGCGCTGCTGGAGGTGGGAGAGAACGCCGAGGAGGCGGCCGTCTGCGCGGCGGTTGTCCGTGCCATGCAGCGCTGGGGCAGACGCTACTCGCGTGCCGGCTACGGCGGTCTCTTCCGACGCTGGCTGGCGAGCGAGGCGCCGGAGCCATACGGCAGCTTCGGCAACGGCTCGGCGATGCGCGTTTCTGCTGCGGGCTGGCTCTACGATACGCTCGAAAGAACGCGCGAGATCGCACGGCAGACCGCCGTCGTCACGCATGACCACCCCGAGGGCGTCAAGGGTGCCGAGGCGACGGCAAGTGCGATTTTTCTCGCGCGCGAGGGAAAGGCCAAGGCGGAAATCAAAGACTACATCGTGCAGGAGTTCGGCTACGATTTGTCGCGCACGCTCGATGCGATCCGCCCGGGCTACTCGATGGATGCTACATGCCAGGGCTCCGTGCCCGAGGCGATCATCGCCTTCCTCGAAGGTTCGGACTTCGAGGATGCCGTGCGCAGCGCCGTATCCCTCGGCGGTGACACGGATACGATCGCCTGCATTACGGGAGGCATTGCCGAAGCCTTCTACGACGTGCCCGAAAAGCTGCAGGAAGAATGCCGCAGCCGCCTGCCGCACGATATGCGCACGGTGCTCGACGCGTTTCGCAAGGTGCAGAGAGGACGCGCGCGCTGATCGAACCCGAAAGTTTTGAATCTGCAATATGCCGCGTGCCCCCGATGGTTTCCGTCGGGGGCTTCCTATCTGGAAGGCATGGCCGCATTTCGCTGCGTGTGTTTTTCGTGCGGTACGAAAAAATATTTCTCGTGGTATCGTTCACACGAAAAACGAACGAAAGGAGTTTTCGTATTGTTTTCGTGCGGTACGAGAAAAATTTTCGTGCGGTACGATTTTTTGCAGCGGGCGCGGCACGAGGTACAGCAGGTTTTGATGTTTTGACTGCAGACGGTTGACGCGGCGCGCGCTCTGTAGTAATCTACTAAAAACGAAGAGGAAAATTACCGAGCGATTGGGGGTGAAGGCTTGGTTCGCGTGGAAAATCTCGTAAAGGAGTTTCGTCATACGGATGCGGCAGGAAAGGCGGCGGTGAAGCGTGCCGTGGACGGGCTTTCGTTCGCGGTCGCACGCGGGGAAATCTTCGGGCTTTTAGGGCCGAACGGCGCGGGCAAGACGACGACGATCCGCATGTTGACGATGCTCACGCAGCCGACGGCGGGCGGTATTTTCTACGAGGGGAAGCCGCTTTTGGGAAACGAGGCGGCGGTCAAGGAGCTCATCGGCGTCGTGCCGCAGCAGGTGAACTTCGACCAAGACTTGACGGCGGGCGAAAACCTTGAGCTTCATGCGCGCCTGCACCATATGGGGGCGGCTGAGCGGCGCGCGCGCATCTCTGAGCTGCTCGGCTTCGTCGAGCTTGAGGACGTGCGGCGCGACCCCGTGCGGCGGCTTTCGGGCGGCATGAAGCGCAGGCTCCTCATCGCGCGCGCCCTCGTGCATCGACCGCGCATCCTCTTCCTCGACGAGCCGACGGTCGCGCTCGATCCGCAGGTACGGCGGCGCATCTGGGAGCTGATCCGCCACATGGCGCAGGATGGCGTGACGGTGCTCCTGACGACGCACTACATCGAGGAGGCGGAGAGCCTCTGCGCGCGCGTCGCCATCATGAATCGCGGCAAGCTCGCGGCGCTTGATGCGCCCGCCGCCCTGCGCGAAAGGCTCGGCGATTTCGTCGTCGAGTGGGACGGCGAGGCGGGGCGCGAGTACCGCTACTTCGCCGCACGCGCCGAGGCCGCAGCCTTTGCGGCGTCGCTCGACGGCGCGGCGGGCATACGGCGCTCGAACCTGGAGGACGCCTTCATCGAGCTGACGGGGCGAAAGGAGGGGCTCTAGTGCTCTACGATATTTGGACGGTCTTCTGGCGCGATTGGATCGTCCTGAAGCGCCGTCTGGCGAAGTTCATCCTGAGTCGCATGGTCGCGCCGCTCCTCTACCTCGTCGCCTTCGGCTGGGGGCTGGGCAGGAGCATCTCGGTTTCCTCGGGAACGTATCTCGATTTCCTCGTGCCGGGCATCCTCGCACTGAACTCTATGAACATCAGCTTCAATAGCGTGATACCCGTGCATGCCGAGCGCATCTATCATAAGAGCCTTGAGGAGTATCTCGTCGCGCCGATCCGCCCTGCGGCGTTCGTCATCGGCAAGGTGCTCGCGGCGGTGCTGCGAGGCCTCATTTCGTCTGCTATCATCCTCGTGCTCGCGCATCTTTTCGGCGCGAATCTCGCTCTTTCGCCGCTCTTTTTGCTCGTGCTCGTGCTGAACTGCGTGGTTTTCGCCGAGATCGGCTTCATCGCGGCGATGAAGATCGAGACGTACGAGGAGATGGGGCAGGTCAATACGTATGTACTCTTGCCGATGTCGTTCCTCTGCGGCACGTTCTTCTCGACGCAGGCTCTGCCCGATCTCGTGCGCATCTTCATCGAGCTTCTGCCGCTCACGCATACGAGCGTGCTACTGCGCGCGCTTGCGGGCGGCGAGGCGGCAGCGCCGCTTTCTCTCGCCGTGCTCGGCGCCTATGCACTCCTTTGCTTCTGGCTCGCGCACCGCTCATTTTCACGGCTGACGCGCTAGGCGCGAGCATCCACCCGTTTTTCAGAAAGGGGCATCCCTTTGTTCAAGACCATTCTGCACCATCGCGCGCGCTCGGCGGAAGACTGCGGCCATCTGTGCTGCACGCGAATCGAAGATTTCGCCGTATCCTTCGGGCGCGTGGAAATCTTCTCTGGCGTGAACCTCCACGTCCATTGCGGACAGCTCACGGCGCTCATCGGGCCGAACGGCGCGGGCAAGTCGACGCTCCTGCGCGCCATCCTGGGCGAGGTGGCGCACAAGGGGCATCTCACCTACACGGATGCGGCGGGAAAGCGCGCGGGGCAGCCCGTCATCGGCTATGTGCCGCAGTATCTGCGCTTCGACGTGAGCTCGCCGACGAGCGTCATGGACATCTTCATGGCGTGCCTCTCGCATCGCCCCGTCTGGCTCTTCCCGGCGAAGAAGCTGCGAGCGCGCGTCTTGAAGAGCCTCGCGCGCGTGCGCGCCGAGCATCTGATCGACCGGCGGCTCGGCGCACTTTCGGGCGGCGAACTGCAGCGCGTGCTTCTTGCGCTCGCGCTCGATCCCGTGCCCG
>CAMURM010000248.1 GCA_947097535.1 uncultured Selenomonas sp. | reverse complement strand
ATGAAGCCGACGGCATGTATACGTTCATGGATACGGAGAACTACGAGCAGACGGAACTGAGCAAGGATCAGCTCGGCGACGCCCTGAACTACCTGCAGGAAAATATGGAAGTCAATTTGCAGACATTCAAGGATCGCATCATTGGCATCACGCTGCCGACGTCCGTCAATCTCAAGGTCACGGAGTGTGAGCCGAGCGTCAAGGGCAATACGGCGACGGGCGCGACAAAGATGGCGACAGTCGAGACGGGCTACGTCGTGCGCGTGCCTCTTTTCGTCAATGAAGGTGACGTCCTGCGCATCGATACGCGTACGGGCAATTATATCGAACGTGCCTGATTTTTTTGCATCTGCTGCTGATAAGGCGGCATACGATGTGTTTTCTGCATCTGCCGCCCGACCGGGCGGCGTGCAATGTGTTTTGAAGGAGGAATTTTCCATGGCAGAGGAAGTCAGCATGAGCAAGAAGGGCGCGATCGGCTCGATCCGCATCGCCGACGAGGTCGTGGGCATCATCGCGGGACTCGCCGCGACGGAGATCGACGGCGTCGCAGGCATGAGCGGCGGTATCGCCGGCGGCATCGCCGAAATGCTCGGCAAGAAGAGCTTCACGAAGGGCGTGAAGGTCGAGGTCGGCGAGAAGGAGACGGCGGTCGATCTCTACATGATCGTCAAGTACGGCGCGCGCGTCCCCGATGTCGCCATTGCCGTGCAGGAAAATGTCAAGAAGGCGATCGAGAGCATGACGGGACTCACCGTTGTCGAGGTCAATGTCCATGTGCAGGGCGTGGGCTTCGCCGAGGAAGCAGAGGACGAGGAAATCCGCGTCCACTGAGGAAGAGAGGGTAGTTTATGGGGATCATCAATCGCTTTCTTTTGCTCATTTACGCGCTCGCCGTCGCTTGCCTCTCTCTGGGCGTCGCGGCGCTCGCGCTGCAGATCGTGCCCGAGTCCATGCTGCTCAACGAGTATCGCTACTTGATGACGGAGCAGCAATGGCCGCTGGTCGCAGGCGGCATCGTCGCCTTTTTGCTGAGCATACACCTCATCGGCTGCAGCTTCTCGAGCGGCGCGGAGGAGCGCACGAGCGGCGATCTTCTCGTGCTGCACGGCAAGGTGGGCGATGTCAGCGTTTCCCTGGACGCCGTGCACAACCTCGTGGAGCAGACGACGTCTACCATTGCCGGCGTGCGCAGCCTCAAAGCGAAGGTTTCTGTCTTGAAGACGTCGGTGAAGGCAGAGGCGCGGCTTGCTCTTCGCATCGCGATCGTCATAGGCAAGGAGACGAACGCTGCCGCCGTTGGCGATGATATCCGCGCGGAGGTTCAGCGCTACATGCAGGAGACGCTTGGCGTCGATGATTTCGCCATGGAAGTCGTCGTCGATGATATATCCAACGCGCCTCTGGCGAAGAAGAAGCGCGTCGTCTGACGGGGGGCAGGAAGATGAATGAGGAAAAAGTATGCCCGTTCAAGGCCTTCTTTGAAGCGCACGCGCCCATGCTTCTGCCGCATCGAGGCAAGATCGCCGGCATGATCGCAGGCGTCGTCCTCGCGCTCGCCGTCCTGATCTTCGGCTTCTGGCAGACGTTCTTCGTGCTCTTCTGCGGCTTTGTCGGGCTTCTCATCGGCATCCGCATCGACCACGGCATACGCCTGTACGATGTGAAGGAGTTTTTCAGGGAGATGTTCCCCTATCGCTACAAGTACCGCCGTTACAGGTGAGGCTTTGCGAGGGATCGGCAGGCTTTGGCTTGCGGGCAGTCCGGAAGGGAAAGGTTTTTTTATGAGTCGCAGACAGGCGCGCGAAGCCGCGCTTCAGACGTTGTTCCAGCTGGAGCTCAATCCGCCGCTGGAGCCGGACGCCGAGGAGGCGTGGCAGACGCAGGCGCTCGACGCGGCGGTGGAAGAATCGCCGGTCGAGGGCAGGCGGGACTACAGCTACGCCGCTTCGCTCGTGCGCGGCACGCGCGGAAACCTCGCCGCCATCGACGAGGCGATCGCCGCCGCCGCGCGCGATTGGAAGCTTGAGCGCATGACGGGCGTCGACCGCAACATCGTGCGCATCGCCGTCTATGAGATGAAGTATGGCGAGAAGCGGGTCGACGTCGGCGTCGCCATCAACGAGGCGGTCGAGCTGGCGAAGAAGTTCGGCACGGATGATTCGAGCCGCTACGTCAACGGGATCCTGGGCGCTTTGGCAAGATAATCCTCGGGCTGTCGCCGTTTGTGCGGCAGCCTCTTTCCTTATGTTAAATTGCTGGAAAGAGGTGGCATTTTGACAGTTCATAGCGTATCGGCGCTGACGCAGTACATCAAGCGCATGTTCCAGTCGGAGGGCATGCTGCGCAATGTCTCCGTCGAAGGCGAGTTGTCCAACTATAAGATGTACGCCTCGGGGCATTGCTACTTCACGCTGAAGGATGAGGCGGCGTCGCTGAAGTGCGTGATGTTCAAGAGCCGCGCGCGCCTCCTGCGCTTCCGACCCGAGAACGGCATGAAGCTCGTCGCGGCGGGCGAGGTCTCTGTCTACGAGCGCGACGGCGCCTATCAGCTCTACGTCGAGAGCCTGCTGCCGAAGGGGGCGGGCGAGCTCAGCGTCGCCTTCGAGCAGCTCAAGGCGCGTCTCGGCGCCGAGGGGCTTTTCAGCGCGGAGCATAAGAAGCCGCTGCCGCCCTTCCCGCGCACGATCGGCGTCGTGACTTCTCTTTCGGGCGCCGTGCTGCGCGACATCTACCGCGTTTCCAAGCGGCGCGACCCGAACATCCGTCTGGCGCTCTATCCGACGCTCGTGCAGGGCGAGGGCGCGGCGGCGGCGATCGCCCATGCCGTCCGCTTCTTCAACGAGAGGTACCCCGTCGACCTCCTGATCGTCGGCAGGGGCGGCGGCTCAGCGGAAGACCTCTGGGCGTTCAACGAGGAGCCCGTCGTGCGCGCGATTTATGAATCGCGGCTCCCCGTCATCTCTGCTGTCGGGCATGAGACGGATACGACGCTCGCCGATTATGTGAGCGATGTGCGCGCGGCGACGCCGTCGCAGGCGGCGGAGATCGCCGTGCCCGAGCGCCTCGCACTCGCGCGCCGCGTCGCCGAATGTGAGGTGCGCCTGCAAAAGGCGCTTGAAAGCCGGCTCAGCTACGAGCGCGAGCGCGTCGAGCGCCTCAGCGCCGCCTTCTTGAAGCGGCCGCCGCAGGCGCTGTTGGCGGCGCGTCGCCAGCGGCTCGATGCGGCGGCGGACGCACTGGTGCAAGGTACACGCCGCGCCCTTTTGGAGAAGCGGCACGCGTTTCGCGTCGCGCTGGAAAAGCTCGAAATGCTCAACCCGCTGCACGTCCTAGGGCGCGGCTATGCCATCGTGGAAAAGTCGGGCACGGCGGTGCGCAGCGTGCAGGAGCTCGCCGCAGGAGATGAAGTCCGCGTGCGCCTTGCCGACGGCAGCTTTGACGCCGTCGTCGGAGGTTTGCGAGAAGG